>CAZTFG010000012.1:0-17869 GCA_964612725.1 uncultured Lishizhenia sp.
TAATCGATGATGCTGGAGGTCCAGATGAAAGTATTTTAAATGCCAAAGGCAATGGTTTTTCAGTGCGCTGTGTGGTGGATGTGTTGCCGTAGGTGAGTTTTTCTAGCACACTGTCAAACAGATTGTTTTTCATTTCATCTGAAAAAAGTACTGTTTTTAAGACTCATTCAGATAAAATTGATGGGGAATAGATTTCCGTTAATTTCTCTACCTAACAAAAGCAAGTGAAACAACCCTTAAAATAGTGTATCCATTTTTTCGCACATCAAAAATTGTAATACCTATGAAAAATAGGGGAAGAAGAATATTGGATCATTTAGATGATGAGGTGAAAAAGCACAATGCAGCGGAAAATTCTTACCTTCGCTTTACATGAAACAGTGGGTGCTTTTTTTCTTTTTGTTGGCTTCGTTTTCCGTCGTTGCTCAAAAACCCCTTAAAAAAAGGTTCTGTGGTGAATATGCAGGACAAATTGGGGCGTATAAATTGAATACCGGGTCACAATTAATTGATGTGTCTGCCACTGATATTTCAGTGAAACTTAAAAAAACAGACCTCGATTTTACCATCGGCAGAAACGAAATGACGGTTCCTTATGCATGGGAAAAGAAGGATAAAAATACGATTCAACTAACGTTTGTTAGGTCGGTAGATCAAGCTCCTGAAACGCTATTTTTGAATCGAAAATCGAAAACAATAAAACGGATCGGTATTTTTCCGCAACCGGATGTCCTATTGAGCAAACAAAAAAAGCAATAAGCTATTCTTCAAAAAATAATTTTTTTAGCTCTGTTGCATCGCTGGGCTTCATTTTACCCGCTAAAATTAGACTTAGCTGTTTTCTGCGCAAGGCCCCTTCAAATCGATTCTTTTCTTCTTCTGTTTCTGGAACCAATTCAGGCACTTGAATGGGACCTCCATTTTGATCCACGGCAACAAACGTATAAATAGCTTCATTGCATTTTGCTCGTTCGCCGGTAACTGGATCTTCTACAAATACATCCACAAATATTTCCATAGAGGAATTAAACGAACGCGAAACTTTAGCTTCCAATGTTACAATAGAGGCATGGTTGATTGGCTTTTGAAACGAAACATGATTGACAGATGCCGTAACAACAACTCGCTTGCAATGACGGTGTGCAGAAACACTGGCGATTTCATCCATCCAAGCTAATAATTGTCC
This sequence comes from uncultured Lishizhenia sp., assembly GCA_964612725.1. GTDB lineage: Bacteria > Bacteroidota > Bacteroidia > Flavobacteriales_D > Crocinitomicaceae > UBA952. The sequence goes on from CAZTFG010000012.1 coordinate 1,187, forward strand.
TCCAAAAAGATTCCCTAGGGTATTAGTATCATTTGGTAATACTACTTTGGTTGTAATGGATAAAGTTTCGAATGCTTTTCTTGATTTCATATCACAAATGTAAGGATCTTAATTGGAGTCATGGCAAATCGAGAAAAATTGAATAAATGAAAAATTATTTGGAACATTTTTAAATAAAGTGGTAATTTAGGCAAACTATTAAAAGAATTAACTGTTCTAAACTAAAATTAACTATGAACTCAAAAATCAGTATTGCTTTTTCGTTTGTTTTATTTTCATTTTTTACGCTTTATAGCCAAGTTAAAAGAACCATCGATCCAACCAATGTGCGCGATGGAGAGCATGTAGAATATTGCATTCAACATAAGAAAATGGTTGCTTTGATGCAGAATCCAGATTACCTTTTACAAAAACAACAAGACGATATTGAGTTTGCTAAAGCACTCAAAAAAGCGCAACCGAAAGGCGTAGTATACCGTATTCCAATTGTCTTTCATGTTCTTCATAACAATGGGGTTGAAAATATTTCAGACGAACAAATCATGGATCAATTAGCTATTCTAAACCGTGATTTCAGAAAACAAAATGCCGACACCGCTACGGTTCAATCTGATTTTGTTGGAATGCCAACCGATGCTGAAATTGAATTTGTCCTTGCAACCAAAGCACCAAATGGAACATGTTTTAAAGGAATTACACGTACCATGAATGCCATTTCCTATGATGGTGCAGATGGTGATGCTCAAGTAACGGCAATTAGAAATGGAAATGATGTATTCAATGGATCTTGGCCAGGAAATAAATATTTGAATGTTTTTATCTGCGGAGAAATTGGTGGAGCGGCAGGATACACAACCAATCCTTCAGGTTGGTCAGGTACAAGTATGACAAATGGAATTTGGATTTTACACGATTATATGGGGTCTATTGGTACTGGTTCGGTTGGAACAAGCCGTGCATTAACTCATGAGGTTGGACATTGGTTGAACCTTTCACACACATGGGGAGGAAACAACAATCCGGGAAATGCCTCTTCTTGTAGTACAGATGATGGAGTGGATGATACACCAAATTGCATTGGGGTAACCTCTTGTTTAATTAATGCAAATACCTGTAATTCAGTTAATTCATATTGGTCTTATGATGTGAGAGATAATGTTGAAAACTACATGGATTATTCTTATTGTTCTAAAATGTATACAGGTGGTCAAGTAGACCGTATGCGTGCCGCATTGCAAGTTACAACAACAGGAAGATTTAACTTATGGCAATCAGCTAATTTAACTGCAACAGGAGCTACCGGCGATGTGTACTTGTGTAAGGCGCAATTTACAACGGATAGAACCACCATCTGTTTGGGCGATTCAATTCAATTAGTTGATGATTCATACAACCTTGTTACGGGTTGGAATTGGGAGGTTACTCCTTCAACAGGATGGACGTACGCATCTGGTTCGGCTGCTAATTCTCAAAATCCGACAATTAATTTTTCACAACCCGGACTTTATACAGTAAAATTAACTGCAACGGATGGGTCCACATCGGATGATGAGATAAAAAACAACTACATTCGAGTGTTGCCAGATCCTTCTGTATTACCTTATTGGGAAGGTTTTGAATCTTATTCAACTTTAACCAATGTAAACAATTGGGAAGTGTACAATCCAAATAACAACAACGCATGGACAATTGAAAATACAACAGGACATTCAGGAGCACAATGTGCTAAATTGGTTAACTTCGGACAGGGAACAGGTAAAATTGATGAATTAACATCGGCGCCTATTGATCTATCCGTTATTCCTTCAACTGGCACAGTTACATTGAGTTTCCGTTACGCTTACCGTAAAAAAACAACGGCAGATTATGAATATTTGAAAGTGTTTGTTACCTCTGATTGTGGTGAAACATGGGCGCAACGAAAAACCTTAGGTGGAAATCAATTGTCAAGTTCCGTTTCTGCTACTAGTTGGAAACCAACTCAACAAGCGGATTGGGTTACTGTACATATGATCAATGTTACGAGTATCTATTTTACACCGAATTTCAAAATGAAATTTAAATTTGAAGGGGAAGGTGGTAATAACATCTATTTGGATGATATCAACTTATATAGTGGCGGACCTTCTGATAATTTAGTGTTGGGTATCGAAGAAAATGGAGATTTATCTGCAATTGAATTGTATCCAAATCCTGCTGATGAGGATGTACACATTCGTTATTCATCCGCTGTTGATACACGTATGGCGGTGTCTGTATTGGATTTATCGGGCAAAGTTATTTCAACCTCTCAAGTTCAATCTAAACAAGGAGATAATTTAATTATTATCCCTACAACTGATTTGTCTGCAGGTACTTACTTGGTGCAATTGGGTTCAAATGCACGTACGTTAAAATTTGTTGTTAAATAATTGATAAAACCAAAGGGAACTTGTAATTTTGCACCCCCTATATAAATTCTATGAAAACGGTACAATTTAGAGAAGCACTTCGTGAAGCGATGAGCGAAGAAATGAGAAGAGATCAATCGGTTTTTTTACTCGGAGAAGAAGTTGCTGAATATAACGGAGCCTACAAAGTTTCTCAAGGAATGCTTGATGAGTTCGGTGCAAAACGGGTGATTGATACGCCTATTGCTGAACTTGGTTTTGCCGGAATTGCTGTTGGTGCATCTATGAATGGACTAAGACCAATCGTGGAATTTATGACTTGGAATTTTGCAATTCTTGCAGCTGATCAGATAATAAATAGTGCTGCTAAAATGCTTCAAATGTCAGGGGGTCAATACCACTGTCCAATTGTCTTTAGAGGAGGTAACGGTACAGCTGGTCAATTAGCCGCAACGCATTCTCAAAGTTTTGAGGCTTTTTATGCACATGTGCCTGGATTAAAAGTAATTACACCTTCAACACCTGCCGATGCAAAAGGATTATTGAAAGCAGCTATTCGTGATAATGATCCGGTTGTTTTCTTGGAATCTGAAAAAATGTATGGCGATAAAGGAGAAATTCCTGAGGGTGAATACATTATTCCGATTGGCGTTGCAGATATAAAACGAAAAGGAACAGATGTTACCATCGTATCTTTTGGTAAAATCATTAAAGTGGCTCATGAAGCAGCAGCTGTATTAGAGAAAGAGGGTATTTCTGTTGAGATAATAGATCTTCGTACAGTTCGTCCAATTGATTATAAAACAGTAGTAGATTCGGTTAAAAAAACGAATCGTTGTGTTATTGTTGAAGAATCGTGGCCGTTGGCTTCTATCGCATCTGAAATTGCTTATCACCTGCAACAATATGCGTTTGATTACTTAGATGCTCCCGTATACCGTGTAATGCAAACCGATACACCTTTCGCATTTTCACCAACGTTAATCGAAGCGGCTTTGCCAAATGTGGAACGAATAATTGCTGCTGTTAAAGCAAGTTTATACAAATAGAAATTTATTTGTTTTTGTTCTTTTCTGTGATAGAATCTTTGATTTCTTTCATGAATTCTGATGCGTAAACAAAGCTGGTTACCTCTGGATTTTCAGTAGTAATGATGTTGTTTTTGTTTCCGGTCCACCAGTTATTTCCATTGTGAATAAACAGGATATTGTCTCCAATTTCCATTACACTATTCATGTCATGCGTAATGGCAACGGTTGTTATTTGGTATTCGTAGGTAATTTCTCTAATGAGATTATCAATTAAAATAGCTGTTTTTGGATCTAATCCTGAATTGGGTTCATCGCAGAATAAATACTTAGGATTCATTGCAATAGCACGGGCAATGCCAATTCTTTTTTGCATACCCCCACTACATTCAGAAGGGAAAAGACTATTTCTACCAGTTAAATTGACTCTTTCCAAACAAAAATTCACCCGATCAAGCATTTCCTTTTTTGTCATTTTTTTGAACATGAGCAACGGAAACATGACATTTTCCTCTACAGTCATAGAATCAAATAGTGCTGATCCTTGAAAAAGCATTCCAATTTCTTGTCGAATAGCTGTTCGTTCAACTCGGTTCATTTTGCAAAAATCTCGCCCATTGAATAGGATTTCACCCGAATCCACTTCGTGTAATCCAACGATACATTTAGCTAAAACAGTTTTCCCATGTCCGGATTGACCGATAATTAAATTCACTTTTCCTTTTTCAAAAGTTGCATTAATATCCTTCAGTACTTGGGTGTTGCCAAATGATTTATAGACGTGTTTAACTTCAATCATGAAAGTAAAATCATTTGGGTTAAAAGAAAATTAGCTACCAAAATAGCAACGCTGCTGCTTACCACGGCTTGGGTGGAAGAACGCCCCACCTCTAATGAACCACCTTTTACATAGTATCCGTAGAACGAAGATATCGTTACAATAATAAACCCAAATACGATACATTTCGTTAAGGCATACCACACATTACTCATTTCGAAATAATACCTAATCCCATAAACATAAGTGTCTGTAGAAGATAAATCTGATAATATTAATGCTATCCAACCTCCCGCTAAACTCAATCCCATGGAGAAAATTACTAAGATGGGAAAAAATAATACAGCAGCAGTTACCTTAGGGAGTACTAGAAAATTCAGTGAGTTAACACCCATTATTTCAAGGGCATCAATTTGTTCCGTTACGCGCATCGTGCCAATTTCTGAGGCAATGTTTGACCCCACTTTACCCGCTAATATTAAAGATATAATGGTTGGTGAAAATTCCAGTATTGTACTGGATTGTGTAATATATCCAACGGTATACGTGGGCAATAATGGGTTAGACATATTCGAGGCTGTTTGTAAAGCAATGACCCCACCAATAAAGGATGACATCAGGGCTACCAAAGGAATTGAATTAATACCAATGTGTTCCAATTCTTCAAATAATCGCTTTCTAAAAACAGAGAATTTTTCAGGTGCACGGAATACAATAGTAAGCATGACAAAGTATTTTCCGAAGCCTTCAATTAATTTCATAGTTGCTAAGTTAAGGCTTATTTAAGTTATGCCGTTTCAAATTGCCTATTTTTTGTTTCTAAAAACAATAATATTCTTACTTTTGAGTAGATGTCAAGTTCAACGAAACAGGCGGTTTACCAGAAAGTATTGGTGAAATATTTACCCGAAATATTTGTTCCATATATATCAGAACTGCTTGTGTTACATAAAGTGAAGTTTAAAATTGTGGCTCCAAGAGCTACCAAACTAGGCGATTTTCGGGTAGGGTCAGCTATGCAAATGCCTCAAATCACAATCAATGGAAACTTAAATCCATACGCTTTTTTAATCACTACCATTCATGAATTTGCGCATTTTAAAACCTATGAAAAATTTGGAAATCGGGTTCCGCCGCATGGGGTAGAATGGAAATTTGAATTTAAAAAACTATTAGAACCGGTAATTGGTGCCGGGCATTTACCCGAAGAAATAAGTGCTGCATTGGAACGATCTTTACATAATTTGAAAGCTTCATCTTGCAGTGACATTCATCTTTCCCGGCAATTGGCAAAATTTGATGTGCATGATGAGGCTGTAACACTTCTAGAAAATTTGCCCAAGGGACAACAATTTTTATTACAAGGCAAAGTTTTTTGTAAGGGTGAATTACGCAGAAAGCGTTTTCTTTGCACGGAAATTAAAACGAACAAAAACTATCTTGTAAGTGCGATAGCCAAAGTAACAACCATAGAATGAAAAACACACAATTATACGGACTCATCATGGCAGGAGGAATCGGAAGCCGATTTTGGCCTCTATCCACTCCCGAAATGCCCAAGCAATTTTTAGATATCCTAGGAGTTGGAAAGTCTTTATTGCAATTAACTTTTGACCGATTAACCAAAACGATACCTCCTCATCAAATTTATATTCTCACCAATTCTTCTTATGCCTCTCTAGTTGCCGAGCAATTACCGATGTTGCACCAAGATCAAATTATTTGTGAGCCGGAAAGAAAAAACACAGCGCCTTGTGTATTGTATGCAGCGCTTAAAATAAAGAAAATCAATCCTGAATCAACTTTAATTGTTGCTCCGTCAGATCACCTTATTTTACAGGAGAATCTGTTTATACAGCAACTTGCTATCGCGGTTGAGGAAGCTCAGAACAACAAATTGGTCACCCTAGGAATTCGACCAACTAGACCCGATACAGGTTATGGATATATTGAGTTTGAAACTAATCCAACGCAACAGGCCGGGGATGTATTGAAAGTAAAACAGTTTAGGGAAAAACCCAACTTGGAAACGGCAACTGAGTTTTTAACTTCTGGCAATTTTTATTGGAATGCTGGTATTTTTATTTGGAAAGTGGATACCATTTTACAAGCCTTCCACCATTTTCAACCAGATTTATATGACCTTTTTCAACAAATATCAATAGGTTCATCAACTGAAGCGGCAGATTTAGTAACGGCCTTTTCTAACTGTATGGATATTTCGATTGATTATGCCATTTTAGAACAAGCAGAAAATGTTTCAGTGGTCTTGACTAATTTTGATTGGAGCGATTTAGGTACATGGGGCAGCTTGCAAGAAAAAATTACTCCGGATGATAACGGGAATGCAATAATTCAAGGGGATGTTCATTTTTTTAATTCAGATCGGAATGTAAGTTATTTTCCATCGAATAAAAAGGTGTTGATAGAGGGTATGAACGATTATATTATTATTGATTCTCCAGATAAACTATTAATCATTCAGAAAAAGGAAGAAGGAAAGTTGAAATCCTATTTGAAAAGTATGGGTGAAAACGTTTAAAGAAGTGTATTTTTGTTACTGAAACCTATGACAACGCAAACAATATTTATTTTAGTGGTAATTGGACTATTAGCGGGCATTCTCAGCGGATTTGTTGGCGTGGGTGGTGGAATAATTATCGTGCCTGCGTTAGTTTTTATGTTGGGTTTTACTCAGCATCAAGCTCAAGGAACAAGTTTATTTGTGCTTTCCATTCCAGTGGTAATTTTAGCTACGTTGAATTATTGGAAAACAGGTAATGTAAATTGGAAATATGGATTAATTATTGCCCTTACCTTTGTGGTTGGTGGCTATATTGGTTCCAAATTGTCACTTAAAATGTCACCGGGCTTGGTAAAATTCCTTTTTGGAATTTTAATGGCCTATGTCTCTTTTCGATTAATTGTTTCTGGTTATCAATCAATTTCGTCCAATGAATCCTGAATTAGCTGCTTTAATAGAACAAAAATCGGTTGCACTTTTTGAAAAAGTGAAGAACTATCGAGAATACATGCATCAACATCCTGAGTTATCTTACATGGAGGTTGAAACCATGCGTTTTGTTTCGGAAAAACTTGCTGAATTAGGTATTCCATTTGTAAATGGAGTAGGAGGAACAGGAGTTGTGGCTTTAATTCAGGCTGACAAGCATGCCGGTCTATCGTGCGTTGCCTTGCGAGCTGATCTGGATGCCTTACCCATTACAGAAGAAAATGATGTGCCATATAAATCAATTGTTCCCGGCGTTATGCATGGTTGTGGACATGATGTTCATACGGCTATTTTATTGGGTGCTGCAGAGATCTTACATGAAATAAAAGAAGAATTGCCGATGCCTGTTAAATTGATTTTTCAGCCGGGGGAAGAGAAAAATCCAGGAGGAGCAACCTACATGATACGGGATAAGGTGTTGGAAAATCCACGCGTTGATAAAATGTATGCTTTGCATGTTTTTCCTGATTTACCTGTGGGAGAATTAGGCTTTCATGCGGGTCGATATATGGCATCTTGTGATGAAATATATATAACAATTAACGGAAAAGGAGGTCATGGTGCAACTCCTCATCAGTGCGTTGATCCCATTATTATAGGTGCAAATATCCTTTTGCAGCTTCAGCAACTGGTTAGTAGAAAATGTGATCCAAAAATTCCATGTGTTCTCAGTTTTGGTCATTTTGAAGCCTTAGGAGCTACGAATGTTATTCCATCCAAAGCCCTTTTAAAAGGAACATTTAGAACAATGGATGAAGTATGGAGAGAACAAGCATTAGTATTGATAGAACAACAAGTAAGAGATATTGCAATGGCGCATGGGGCTAAGGTTGACATTGAAATTTCTAAGGGGTACCCGTGTGTTGAAAATGATGTTGCGTTAACGAATGAATTAGCTTTAAAAGCAAAAGCGCTAATTGGAAACGAAAAAGTTCATGATTTACCCATTCGATTGACTTCTGAGGATTTTGCTTTTTACTCTCAATTGGTACCCGCTTGTTTTTTTCGATTAGGGGTGCGCAACGAAGAGAAAGGAATCGTTTATGGTGTTCATCATCCTCGTTTTGATATTGATTCAGATGCGTTAATACTGGGTGTTAGGATGATGGTAACGGCTTGCATATGAGTAAATGTCTATATATAATGGTAGTTGCCGTTTTTTTTATTTCCTGTAATAAGGAGGTGAACAAAGATAAACTGCTTCAAGGTGAGTGGATTCTTACCAAACTTACTATTTATGATTATGATGGACTTTCTTATTCAACGGATACAACTTGCCAAGGCGATTTGGTAGTGAATAACGCAATAGATTCCTCGTTTAAATTGAATTTAGCCTATGCAATTTCAACTAATTTTTCGGATACTACCATTGCTTTAGGAAAATATAATTTACAAGCTGATGGTGAATATTTAAACCACACGTACTTTTCTGTTACGAATAATCAAATTATCCCAGCTAATCAATCTAGAATTTTGTTTCTTTCTGATGCCTATTTGAAATGGGAGTATATAACCTCCCCAGGGTTAAAGTACCAATTGGTTTTTAGGCGAAAATAAAAAGCGGCACTTGAATCATTCAAGTACCGCAATCTTTATCGGAATCTGTATTTTTTTATTTCTTAGTAAGAAATGTATTTGCGTTATTGATCCATCCTTCAGGACCGCCTGCCATATAGCCAGATTTTCCAAGAGATGTCAAATTCACTTTTCCGCCCTCTCCTTTTTCAGCAGTAACAAAAAATACGGTAGGATATCCTTGCACCGCGAATGTTTGTTGCAATTGATTGTTTTGTTGCTTTATAGCATCCGTTTGCGTATTCTTTTTAGGGAAATCAATTTCAACCAACACTACGTTTTCTTTTGCCCATTTGGTGAATTCATCTTTTTTAAACACTTCATTTTGTAAGCGAATACACCATCCACACCAATCACTACCGGTAAAAAACAACATCATAGGTTTTTTTTCCTTTTGAGAAATAGCGATAGCTTGATTCATGTCAGTATGCCAAACGAGTTCCTTTTTAGAAGAATTTTTGGTAGCATTTTCTTTTTGTGCGTTGCATGATACAGCGATAAAAAGCAAAGAGAGAATGAATAGCGACTTCATAGGGTTATTTTTTATTGATGGCAGCAGCGTCCAATTTCAATAATTCAACTACTACTTCACTTGTAATATCCATACCACCTTTAGAGTAAAGCATATTTGATGCATCAATTACGTAATTCAATTTTTTTCTATCAGCTACAATGTCTACCGCTTGTTTCACTCGATCAAAAATGGGTTGATTAAGCTCCTGAGCTCTAACTTGTAATTCATTTTGAATAGTTTGCTCTCTTTCTTGAATACGTTGTCCAAGATTCATAAGATTTGCTTCTCTTGATTTAATGATCGTTGGTGATAACGTAGCTCTTTCAGTTTCTAGTTTTGTTCTAGTTTTTTCATATTCTTCATACATGCCATTCAATTCTAATTTGAATTCATCTTCAATTTCTTTAATTTCTTTTAAAGCAAGATCACGAGAAGGCATGGTATCAAGTAATGCTTGTGAATTAACATGTGCTACTTTAGATTGTGAAATAGCAAGATTGGTTACAAAAAGTAGCGCTACTAAGGAAAGTGTTTTTTTCATTTTCTATTTTATTTATTTAACTGTTATACCCATTTCTTTTAAGACATCATTGCTGAGGTCAAATTTAGTTTCTGCATATACCAAATTACTTTGGTTGGCTTTATCAAATACAAAAGAATACCCTTTTTTCTGAGCTACTTTTTGCATAGCATCAAAAACTTTATCTTGAATGGGCTTGATGAGTTCTTGTCTTTTCTGAAAATAGTCACCACTCACTCCAAATCGGGTAGTTTGCATTTGAATTGCGTCCTGTTCCATTTTTTTAATTTCTGCTCCTCGTTTTGATTTTTCTTCTTCAGGAAGCAGGACTTCTTCTTTTGCAAAGTTATCTTTTTTTACTTTAAGCACAGCGTATAGTTCTTCAATTTCTTTTGTCCAACGATCTGCCAACTTATCCAATTTCTCTTTTGAATCTTGGTAATCCGGCATTTTTTTCAAAATATAATCCGAATCGATATATGCATATTTTTGTCCTATGGCAAAGGATGTGCCAAACATGAATGCCACCAGAAAAAGTAGGGGGCCAAAAAAGGGTTTGTTTTTCATATTATTCATTTTATAACTCACCTAAATTCATACCAATTGTAAAGGTTAATTTAGGATAATATCCTTTTGTACTGATTGATGAGTCCGATGCTTTTCCAAATCCGTCTGCCCAAAAATCAAGTTTATCAAATCCTAAACCATAATCCAAACCAAGCATTCCAAACATAGGCAAGAATACTCGAATACCAACTCCTGCTGTTTTTTTAACATTGAAAGGATTGAATTTTTGGAAACTTGGGTAAGTATTTCCTGCCTCTGCAAAAGCCATGGCATAAAAAGTGGCTGATGGATTTAACGAAATCGGATAACGCAATTCTAAGGTGTATTTAGCGATAATTGGATCTCCACCATAACTTGATATGGTTTGGTCTTCATATCCTCTTAACGCGATTATCTCTCGTCCACCAATTTGCCCAATTCCAGTTAGTCCGCTACCACCCATAGTGAATCGATCAAATGGAGTAACGCCTTTGGCATTGTTGTATGCTCCCATGAATCCAAATCCAAAGCGCGGCATTAAAATTAATTTTTTATTTGGTGATAATGGCAAATACCATTCCCCTGTAAATTTCACTTTAAAATACTCCAAGTATTTATAGCGTTCTTGTGCCGTTGAATTAGAATAATCCTTGTCTTCAAAAAGAGAATACGGTAATGTTCCTTTCATGGTTAAACTAAAATTTGAACCACTTTGAGGATAAATGGGTGCACTAACGGAGCTGCGTTGTATTACATATTTGAATGCTATATCATTGGCGTACCCTTTCGGAAGATTAGGGAAAACAGAATAGTTCATTACGTCGTAATACTGATAACTCAATTCATAGTAATTAGTGAAATAGTCATCAGGCCATTTTAATCGTCTTTGCAGCCCAATTCCTGTACCTGATATACCTACTCCTGAATAGGATGGATTACTTCGTAAGAATTTACCATTTGAAATGGCTGTGTGGTTAATCCAATAAGACAATGAATTTGGTTTTTTACCCCCCAACCAAGGTTCTGTAAAAGAGAAGGTATAACTTTGAAAGAAGCTTCCATTGGATTGTGCACGAATAGATAATCGTTGGCCGTCTCCTCCAGGAAGTGGTGACCATGCACTTTTCTTAAATATTTTTTTGGTAGAAAAATTATTAAAAGTTAATCCTAAAGTTCCAATTATACGTGGACCTGTGCTTGCACTTGCACCACCATAACCACCAGAAAGTTCTATTTGATCAGAAGATTTTTCTTCCACCACGTATTCAATGTCAACTGTTCCTTTTGCTGGATTTGGCATTGGATTTACCTGAAAGGCTTGGTCATTGAAAAACCCTAATTGAGAAAGTTCTCGTTGGGTTCGCATGATATCAGCTTTATTAAACAAATCACCTGGTTTGGTTCTTATTTCTCGAATGATAACATGGTCACTCGTTTTATTGTTCCCTCGAATTGTAATGTTTCCATTTCGGGCTTCTTTTCCTTCAATAATGCGAATTTGGTAGTTAATCTGATTGTTCGTAACATTCGTTTCTACCGGAAAAACATTAAAAAATAAAAATCCACGATCCATGTATAAGGAAGAAATATCTCTTCCCTCTGGGCTTCCATTTAACCGAGTTTCTAAGAGTGTTTTGTTGTATAAGTCTCCTTTTTTTATACCGAGTATAGTATCTAAATAACTGGATCTATATTTGGTGTTCCCTAACCATTCAATATTACCGAAATAATATTTGTTTCCTTCGTTGATTTTCAGTTCGATAACTAAACTTCGTTGATCTAATTTATATACAGTATCAAATTCTATGGAAGCGTCCCGTAACCCCACTTTATTGAATTTGGTCAATATTGATTCTTTGTCTTTTTCGTACGATGTTTCAGTGAATTTTGACCGTTTAAAAATGGTAAAAATACCTCGTTGTTTGGTGTCTTTCATTGCCATTTTTAATTTCCATGTTGGAATGGCAGTATTCCCTTCAATGTTAATCGATTTTATACCAATTTTGTTTCCTTTCACAACGTTAATTACAAAAAGTTCCGAATCATTGATTAATGTATCTTTTTCTCTGTTGATTTTTACTTGAACGCCATAAAATCCTTTTTCTCTAAAATAGCCACGTATTTTGTTTTTGGTTTGAAAAACAAGATTTTCAGTGATCGTTTTCCCAGAAAAAAGAGCAATTTCTTCCCTCAACTTATCTGCATCTCTTCTATTTACCCCTCTAAACAGGAATCGAGAAAGTTTAGGTCTCGGACTAACCTTAATTACAAAATATACAACCCCAGCTAATTCCTTTTCGACATGAATTTGAATATCCGAAAAAATTTCTTCTTTCCATAAGTTTTTAATGGCATTAGAAATCATTTCGCCCGGAATTTTAATTTTTTCGCCTTGGCGCAGACCAGAAATTAAACGAATTCCTTGATGATCAAAATTATCCGCTCCTTCAATACGTATTGGGCCAATTTCATATTCTTTGGGGTCAAGGAAATTATATTTTGAATTGGTATCTTCAATAGTTAAGCTGTTATTTATCTGAGAAAAATAATTTTCAGCAATGAAGAGGGTTAAAAAAATTAGTAATATGTGTCTCATTTTTACCCTTGTATTTGTTCAGATACTTGACCAAATCGTCTTTCTCTCGTTTGAAAGTCTACTATTGCTTTGAGAAAATGTTCTCTCCTAAATTCTGGCCAATAGATATCCGTAAAATGAAATTCTGTATAGGCAATTTGCCACAATAAAAAATTACTCACGCGATTTTCGCCACTTGTTCGGATAAGTAATTCAGGATCAGGAATATTTTGTGTGGAAAGAAAATGCTCAAACGTTTGTTCAGTCATATCACTAGAAGTCAGGTTTTTAGCTTCTATTTCAATAGCTATTTTCTTCAACGCTTGAATAATTTCCCAACGTGCACTGTAATTCAAAGCCAATACGAGTGTTAATTCCTTGTTGGCACTGGTTTTTTCGCGTGCCCAATTTAAACTTTCTTGACAATGCATGGGCAATTGAGTTTCATCACCAATCGTTATTAATCGAATGCCATTTTCATTGAGTTCATCAACCTCATTAGCTATAGATTGTACTAATAAATCCATTAACCCATCCACTTCTTCTTTAGGTCTATTCCAGTTTTCTGTTGAAAATGCATATAATGTTAGATACTGAACTCCCAATTCTCTCGCTACTTTAATAGTAGAGCGAACAGACTCTACTCCTGAAGAATGACCAAATAATCTGTCTTGACCTTGGAGCTTGGCCCATCGCCCGTTCCCGTCCATTATGACAGCTACGTGTTTGGGAATATTAGTAAAATCAATTTTTGCTTCCAAAGTCATGTTAAATTCTTAAACGTCCAAAATGGATATTTCGTATATCAACCGCGAATTTAAGGAATTAAACGTTTTTTTTATCATTTTGAACCAAAGTCTTTGATAAATAGATGGATTAGTTATGGTTTTCCAAAAATTTCAACGCAATTAGCATTGATTCGCTCAGAAATAGTATCAGTGGCAAGGTCGTTTTCATCGTCGCCAAAAGGATCTTCGATTTCCTCGGCCAAAATTTCCATACTTACTAGGGCATAAAAAACAAAAGTGGAAATGAACGCAGACCAATATCCAAAAGTATTAACAAACGCTAATGGAAGGGATACAACGTAGAGAAAAATGAATTTTTTTATAAACATACTGTATGAAAATGGTATAGGTGTTGATTTGATTCGCTCGCATCCACCAATACCATCAATTAGTGAGTTCAGTAATCTATCTACACACAAAAATTCTTCAGGTGAAATCCTGCCATCATTTTTAATTACTTCTATTTTTTGAGAGAGTAATTGTATTATAAATAGTGGCACATGTGTTTTACTAATTGCTTCTTTCAGTTCTTCTGAAGTTAATCGTAAAATTGTCAAGTCAGTGCCTTTTCTCAAATGTTCCTTACTTGCCAATGCAAAATTTGGAATCATTCTACTGAAATACTCTTTTTCTTCACTTGACAACCGATAACTGGAAAGTTTTACGGATAAATTTCGGCTATCATTTAAAAATTGCCCCCATAATTTTCTTCCTTCCCACCATCGATCATAGGCTGTATTTGTTCTAAAGACAAGCAATAATGAGATTACAAAACCAAGTAACGAATAAACAGAAATCAAACTGTTTAATGCTAACGCTTTAGGATAAAAGGTGATTTCAAGATAGGCGATTATGCTTGTTAGGATGGCAATGTATACAATCTCTTTCCATAACATGCGGAAAGTGTCGCTTTTATTCCATGCGAAAATTAATTTTAACCAGTTTTTAGGATCGTATGTTATCACTTTTTAGTATTTATTTGTAATCATTTCAAATTTACGGGAAAATGAACCACTGCATATTGGGTTTAACTTTTTTTGTTAATTTCGAACTAAACAATACAATTCATGGAAATCACACCTGAAATACAAGAGAGATTAGACCAACTTAGTGATAAATATGCAGCCCTTGGACAAGATTTGGTTTCTTATTTGGATGGTTTACTTCACGCTGACGTAACGAAGTACTGGGACTATATTCAACTTGACACCCTTTTAAGTCTTCAAAAACCAAAAACGACTTATCCGGACGAGGTAGTATTCATCATGTATCACCAAATCACCGAATTGTATTTTAAATTATCCCTGAGGGAGTTTGAGCAACTAGGTGAAAATGCGGGTTGCACCAAAGCGTTTTTTATTAGTCGTGTTAAACGCATTAATCGTTATTTTGAAGCCTTGATCAATAGTTTTGAAATTATGATAGATGGAATGGACCAAGATCAGTTTTTAAAATTCCGTATGTCTTTGTTGCCTGCAAGTGGTTTTCAATCCGCGCAATACAGAGAAATTGAAATTTACTCGACAGATTTCATTAACTTGGTACACAAAGATCAACGAGAATCTTTGCGTACTGAAACCAATATTGAAGCGCTTTTCGAACACATTTATTGGAAAGAAGGAGCTACCGAAATTAAAACAGGTAAAAAAACGTTGACGCTTACACAATTTGAGGACAAGTATAAAGAACAATTTCTTCGATTAGGAGAAGCGTGCGTTGAAAGAAATTTATGGCAAGTTTATAAGCGGTTAGCTGAAGAGGATCAAAAAGACTCAGACGTAATTGCTGTAATGCGTCAACATGACATTTATGTAAATATCAATTGGCCCCTAGCACATTATAAATCCGCCGTGCGCTATCTAGCTCGTGAATCAGCTGATATTGCTGCAACCGGAGGAACAAATTGGCAAAAATATTTACCGCCTAGATTTCAGAAACGTATTTTCTTTCCGGCACTATGGTCGGCTGAAGAACAAGAAAATTGGGGTAAGGGTTGGGTTGAAGATGTACTAAACAGATAGTTGTGTCGACTTCCTATCGGCTTTCCATTTGTATACCTGTTTATAATACGCTAGTAGATACGTTTATTAATGAACTTGCTCTACAAGCAAATCGAGCAACGGCACCCGTCGAGCTTGTTGTGTTGGATGATCATTCTGAACCCAATTTCGCCCAAAGCAATCAATCATTGGATTCTGTTTGTCGGTATGTTTACCTGCCCGAAAATGTAGGTAGATCGAGAATTCGAAATTTATTTTTGGAATATACAACAGGCGAGTACTTATTATTTATTGACGGAGATTCAGCAATCATCGATCCCGATTTTATTCAAAAATACCTTGACTTTTTGGATCAATGTTCTCCAGAGGTTGTTGTTGGTGCTAGCATCTATCAATCCGAAAAACCGGACAGGGAACACTTATTGAGATGGAAATACAGTCGTGAGCGCGAAAGTAAAAATGCTAACGAACGGAGCAAATTAACTGGAAGTTTCAAAACAAACAACTTTATCATAAAACGAAGTATTTTTAGTTTGATTAAGTTCAATGATGCGTTGATTGGCTATGGACACGAGGACACCTTATTTGGCTTGGACTTAGAGAGGAATAAAATTAAAATAGATCACATTGAAAATCCGGTATTAAATCGCCACTTAGACTCCAATCACCTTTTTTTGATAAAAACAGAAAATGCAATTAGGAATTTAAGTTGGTTATATAAACACCCAAATTATTCGAATCAAATTCAAGCAATTAAATTAATTCAAGCCTTTTCGAAGCTCCAAAAATGGGGATTGGTAAGAGTTTTTCTTATGTTATTTTGGTTTTCTGCACCTGTATGTTTTTGGACCCTAAAAAAGGGGTATGTTCATCTTAAAATATTTGATTTTTACAAATTGGGATTGTTTATTCGTAAAATAAAATCGTAATTTAGCTTAACTTATATTTACATGAAA
>CAZTFG010000012.1:17969-31981 GCA_964612725.1 uncultured Lishizhenia sp.
ATAAACAAGGTGGCCCAAGCCAAACAAATTGGAGTAGTATTGATTAATTCCAATGAAGCAAAGCGGGAAAACGGTGAATCATTGACGGATATAGCTCAGCGAAGGTCGTTAAAGAATTTCAATATGCCGTATTTATTAGATAAGAACTCCGAATTAGCGAATGCATTTGGAGCTAAAACAACTCCGCATGTGTTTTTCTTCGATAAAGATTTTAAGTTAATTTACTCAGGATCGATTGATAATTCATTTGAAGATAAACGTAAAATGGAAATTCCATTTTTAATTAATGCGATTGAAAAACACGCTTCAGGCAAAAAAATTAAACCAAACGCTACTTCTCCTAAAGGATGTAGTATCAAACGACTTAAATCTTAATATGATGAAATATTCAATTTTAACATTAGCACTTTTTATTTCCACTACATTTTTAGCTCAAAAACAAGGAGATGGCGGCCTTCCGAA
Source organism: uncultured Lishizhenia sp. (assembly GCA_964612725.1). Classification (GTDB taxonomy): domain Bacteria; phylum Bacteroidota; class Bacteroidia; order Flavobacteriales_D; family Crocinitomicaceae; genus UBA952. Next base: position 18,432 of record CAZTFG010000012.1, read on the forward strand.
AGGATTAAAAGGTGATTTATTGAAATCCTTGGATAAACGTGTTTTTGCAGAACCAAATATTCAAGCATTGCGCGCTGAAGACGATTTGGTAGATAACACTGGAACAGCTCCATGGAGATTTGGATTTAATAACTATACCCAATTAAATACTTCTAATTCAGGAAATTGGATTGAATTGGCAAATGGAGACAAAATTTGGTTCCTTGAAGTTACATGTCAAAATGCGTTAACCATCAATTTGACGTTCGACAAAACAATTTTGCCTGAAGGAAATGAGTTATATGTTTTTAATAAGGAAAAGGATTTTATCCTAGGTAAATTTACGGCGAACCATTTATATGAGGGGCAGCTTGGCACCGAGTTGATTCCTGGAAACACAGCAATCGTAGAATATTATGTTAAAAAAGGATCTCCAAAAGGACATGTTGAGGTATCCATTGTAACACATGGTTATCGCACAGCGGTTGAATTTAGTCAGAAAGCATTTGGAAGTTCTGGGGCTTGTAATAGGAATGTAAATTGCCCTGAAGGAGCGGCATGGACTTTTGAAAGAAATAGTGTTGTAATGCTTGTTTCTGGAAGTAGTGGGTTTTGCACGGGTGCTTTAGTTAACAATACCTTAAATGATGGAAAACCATATGTATTAACAGCTGATCATTGTTACAGCAATCCGGCTACTTGGATTTTTAGATTCAATTGGCAATCTGCAGATTGTAATAATCCGGCTAGCGCTCCTACATTTCAATCACTTTCAGGTGCCGTGTTGCGTTCGAGAGCAACTGCATCCGATTTTTGTTTAGTGGAGATTACAGGAGGGTTACAGGGAAATACAGTACCAACAAGTTATAGTCCTTATTTTTCAGGTTGGGATAATTCAGGAAACACTCCGGCTTCCGGTACGGGAATTCACCACCCATCTGGAGATATTAAGAAAATTTCATTTGAAAATAATCCATTGATTTCTACAACATTTGGTTCATGCCCGGCTAACAGCCATTGGGGTGTTACCACTTGGGATTCCGGTGTGACAGAAGGAGGTTCTTCGGGTTCTCCTTTGTATGATCAAAATCATCGAATCATTGGTCAATTACATGGCGGTGCATCAGCATGTGGAGCAAGTTCATTGTCTGATGAATATGGTAAGGTAAGTGTGTCTTGGGAACCGGCTGGAAGCACAAGTGCAACCCAACTTAAATATTGGCTTGATCCAGCGAATTCTGGAGCACAATTTATAGATGGATATGATCCAACAAATGCTACACCTGTTGCGGTTGATCCAGGAATTACAAATCCGGCTGGTGTGGCTGGAACATTCTGTGGAGCTGACATTACACCTTCAGTAACAATCCAAAATAATGGAATAGATGCATTAACAACTGTAGATATTATTTACGGTTTTGATGGCAATCTAAACCAAACGTATAACTGGACTGGAAATTTGGCTCAATGGCAATCGGTTGTTGTGACCTTGCCTCTTGCCTCATTATCTTCCGGTGCGCATACATTTAGTGCCACAGTTTCAAATCCTAATGCGGGACTTGTTGATGAAAACACAAACAATAATGCAGTAAGTTCTAGTTTCAATGTGGTGATTGGTGGGCAATCTGTTCAATTGAATTTATCATTAGATTGTTATGGTACAGAAACCACATGGGAATTACAAAACTCAACAGGAACTGCTGTTTATTCGGGTTCTGGTTATTCTGACAATCAACCAGGATTGGTCAATATGGATCCATGGTGTTTAAATTATGGCTGCTATACTTATGTTATAATGGATAGTTATGGAGATGGGTTATTTGGCGGGGTATTTTGCGGACAAGATGGAAGTGTTGCCATATTATTCAATTCAGACACCTTGGCAAGTTTACCAGAAGCTAGTGCCGATTTTGGTAATCAAACATCTCTGCAGTTTTGTGTAAATGAAGCGGGAGTTGATTTTCATGGATGGTCTGATTTTACTGTTTACCCGAATCCGTTTACGTCTCAAATCGTAATTACTACGCAAGGAGCTCAGGAAGTTGCATTGTTAGATATTACTGGAAAAGTAATTTTGAATAGAAAGGTTGATACATCTTCAACCGTATTGAATTTCAATGAAACGTTAACTAGCGGCACCTACTTTGTTTCGGTTACCTTAAATGATGGTGAAGTAAGAACTAAAAAGATAGTGAAACAATAACTAAATACCCCAGGTAAATTTATAACCAATACCTTTAACGGTATGGATGTATTTATCGCCTAATTTTTCGCGAAGTTTTCGGATATGAACATCAATGGTTCGATCACCGACAATGATATCTGTTCCCCACACTTTTTCTAAAATGGATTCCCTTTTGAACACATAATCCGGTTTACTTGCAAGTAGTGCCAGCAGTTCGAATTCTTTTCTGGGTAATCGGATTTCTTGTCCTTCTTTTTCAATGATGTATTTTTCCCGATTTATGGTAAAATCCGTTAATTCAACCTTTTTTTGCTTTGGACTTTCTATCCTTCTTAAAAGCGCATGCACTCGGCTGATAAGTACTTTTGGTTTAATTGGTTTTGTGACGTAATCATCTCCCCCCACATCCAACCCGGCAATTTGACTATAATCTTCACTCCGAGCCGTTAAAAAACAAATGATAATGGAATTATTAGCTGGATTTGCTTTGATCGCCTCACACACTTCGATACCATCCATGCCAGGCATCATGACATCTAGTAAAATTAAATCGGGTTTTTGCTTGTAGATCAATTCTAGCGCTTCATCGCCTCGCGACGCCGTCATAACTGTAAAGCCCTCTTTAATTAGGTTGTAGGCTAATATTTGTCTAATATCATCCTCGTCATCAACAATTAATACCGTTGCCATTTTTTTTAATCAAATGTAGTCAAGTTCATTTAATTTGGTAACATCAACGGGTTCTGTTTAATATATAATTAATGTAAATTTAATATTGAGATTCTATTTGTCTGAGTTCTATGCTTCCAATTCTTAGTTGATTCACAAAATAAATAGTATGTGAGAATTTGTGTTAACTTACTAGCTAATAGCTCTTTTTATAGTGTTATAATTACAAACCTTGAATATCAAAGGGATAAAATCGAATATAAATTAATTTATTCTCAATAAAATGCACATGATTATAAAAAAAGCTTATTTTTGTGCAGTAGTAGTAGGTTAGGTTGATTATCAAGAGCTCTTATCGTAAAGATGAGGGCTCTTGGTGCTTTAAGTAAATACGATTAACTTCGTAGAATAATTACATTTCGATGAAACCATCCATTTTATTAGTAGAAGATGATATTAACCTGGGGTTTATTCTTTGCGATGAATTAAAGCTGCAAGGATATGAAGTGAAACTTTGTATGGATGGGGTAGAAGCTTTGCAAGAGTTTCATAAGCGAGTTTACCATTTATGTATTTTTGATGTAATGATGCCTCGTAAAGATGGATTTACCTTGGCCAAGGAAATTCGAGCCACGCATACCGATGTTCCTATTTTGTTTCTTACGGCCAAATCAATGACCGAAGATCGTGTGGAAGGATTTCGTGTGGGGGGTGATGATTATTTAACGAAGCCTTTCAGTTCGGAAGAATTGCAATTAAGAATAAAAGCATTGTTGCGCAGAATCAATATTAAAATTGAGGTCGAAGAGGAAAAAGTGATATCAATTGGGACGTATCAATTTGACACGGAAAATTATACGTTAGTACATCCTAATTTCTCTAAGACATTGACTAAAAAAGAGGCGCAAATTTTAAAAATGTTGGTTAAGTATAAAAACCAAGTAACACCGCGTGATATTATTTTGAATGCCGTATGGGGTCAAGACGACTATTTTGTAGGTCGAAGTATGGATGTGTTTATTACTAAAATCAGAAAATACTTGAAAGAGGATAAAACGATACAAATTACTAATGTTCATGGAATTGGATTTAAATTAGAAATAGCAAATGGATAAAGTCGTTTATATTTTACATCTTGAAACGGCTACCAAATCTTGTTCCGTTGCACTTTCTAAAAATGGAATATGTATCCAAAAAATTGAAGAACATGGAGATGGATTTGTTCACGGTGAGAAATTGGCTTTGTTTATAAAAGAGCTATTAGCCAATTGCTTCATTAATCCAATTGATTTATCGGCTATTTCTATTTCATCCGGTCCAGGATCATACACCGGATTGCGAATTGGTGTTTCAATTGCTAAAGGAATGTGTTTTGCTTTGAATATCCCTCTGCTTTCAGTGAATACGCTTCAATCCTATGAACGATGTGTGAGAGGACAATTTCCTCATGTAAAAAATGTATGCGTAATGATAGATGCTCGGAGAATGGAGGTTTTTTCTTCCATTTTTAATTCTGAAGGCATATCCATAAAATCCACTTCTGCCGATATTTTAGATGAAAAAAGTTACGTTCAATTTGAACCTTTTGTTTGTGTAGGAGATGGTGCTCCGAAAATGAAAGAAAGTTGGATGAATCGCGACATAGAATTTTTAGAGAATTGTAATTTATCCGCTGAAGGACAGTGTGCATTGGCTTTTGAGAAATTCAATAAGCAAGAATTTGAAGATGTTGCCTACTTTGAACCGAATTATGTGAAAGAATTTTATACTGGCAATTAATCTAGATAATCATTCCGTTCTAATCTTTCTTGAACGCTTAGGATGTTTTGTTCCTTCAATTTTTGACGCGTTTGAATGGCTGTTTTCGTAAAGAACTTATGTTGATTGAGGAAATTAATTTGAATTTCATCCCATTTTTTATCACTGGTAATAATTGCTCGTTCTTTTAGTTCTCTCCTTAATTTATCTGCAATTTCCTCAAAGTCTTCTCTTCCGAGGTAATCAAGGTCAGCATCGCACATTATTTCTTGTAAAATATTGGTGGGTTTATGAGGGATTTGAGTCACATAAATTAATTCTTTGATGGTTTGAATGTGATCTTCTGTATAGCCATATTGTGGTAGTATTTCTTCTGCCATTCTGGCTCCAATAGGTTCGTTGTGGTGGTAGCTTTCCAAGAAACCTGCATCGTGAAAAATGGCTGCTGTTTTAAGTAAAAATAATCCCTCATCAGTAACTCCTTCCAACAATGCAAGTCGTTCAACCGCCTTCACCACATCTTTCGTATGATTTATGCCATGGTAATATAAATTCGAATCGAGTCCCGATTCTAGCATTTGTAACACATGGTGTTCCGTTTTGTAATATTTGATCGAACTGAAATGATGAAGATTCACAATTTGGTTGAATCGCTCATTAGGGAAAAGTCCCTCATTGTTGACAGATAATTCAGGTTTGATGCGGTGAACCACGTACATGTCCATTAGGCCACGCCCTTTGGTTTGTACCTTGCCTTTAAATTCGCATTCAAAATAGGGTTCTATGTATGAAAAGGTAGATCCGGCAACCATTACTTTTCCAGCCTCACCCAACATTTCCATTCGTTGCGCCTCATTCACGGTAGAGCCCCAAATGTCGTAAGCTAAACGTTGTGTACCGATAACTCCCGCTGTTACCGGGCCAGTATTTATTCCTAATCTGATCTCCCAATAATCTTCGTAATTGGCCAAGGCATCGTATTTAATCTTTGCCATGTAATCCTGAATCTGTAATGCTGCTAGGCAGGTATCAATCGGGTTGGTTGAATTGGTTTCTGGTACTCCACCTGCGCACATATAAGCATCACCAATGGTTTTTATTTTTTCTAAGCGATTGGCTACAATGATTTCATCAAATTTCCGAAACATGATATCCAACTTACTTACCAACCGAGATGGGCTCATGTTTTCAGAGATTTTAGTGAATCCAACCACATCGGTAAACATTACGGTTACTGTACTAAAAGCTTTAGCTGTTACTTTTCCCAATGATTTAAGTTCTTTTACCGAAGATTCAGGTAAGATATTTAATAAAATACTTTCTGTTTTGTCTTTTTCAATTTGCAGTAATTTCTGCTGTTCCTCTACTTTTTCTTTCTTCAATTGAATTTGTTCACTTTGTAATTCAATCTGCTTTTTTTGTTCCCGAATTTCTCTTGTACGTTCCGCAATTTTTATTTCAAGTCGCACTTGTTCTCTTCTTCCTTGGTCAATTCTTCTTCGTATAAAAACAAATGAAATGAAACTTAGGATGATAGCCATAATAGTCCAAAACCACCAAGTTGACCAAAAAGGAGCCTGAACAATTATTTCAAGTGTTGCAGGGTGAGCAGACCAAACACCCAAACCAGATCTAGCATACACTTTTAATGTATATGTTCCAGGTGATAAAGCGTTAAAGTTAATTTCATTCGTTCCTTGTATGAATATTTCTCCTTCGTCCGAACCTTCCAAGATATATTTATAATTGATCAGATTGGGATTGCAGAGTTCCGATGATTGAAAACGAATGGTAAAACTTCTTTGTTTGTATGAAAGTGAAAGTTGTTTCGTATTGGCAAGTGTGCTTTTAAGTACTGAGTTTTTTTCGTCTGGCATCACCCACTTCCCGTCTACTTTCACTTTGGTGAATATCACTTTCAAATCTATCGAAGATTGGATGAGATTACGCGGTTGAAAAAAATTAAACCCATAAATTCCACCAAAATAAAGTACATTATCACTGGCTTTGAAATACGCACCGAGATTGAATTCATTACTCATTAATCCATCAGGCTCGCGGAAGTTTATCGTTTTGTTGGCAGTTGGGTCAAATTTGGTTAACCCTTTATTGGAGCTAAGCCACAGAAATCCATCCAAATCTTGCAATACTCCATAAATTACATTGTTCGGTAATCCATTTGAACGATTATAAACTCGTACATCACCATTTTTTACATTCACTTTTAGCAACCCTGAGCCGCTTGTCCCGCACCAAAACGTATTATCGCCCGATTCACAAATGGAATTGATATAGTCAATTGCCTTAGCTTTCAGCTTTGCATTGTATTCAAAAGGTACAATTTGAAGTCCTGAAGTGGTGTTTTTTAAATAATTCAACCCACCGCTACTTGTGGTGAACCAATATTTACCGGATGAATCTTTAAAGCCAAAACGACAAATTCCTAACGAAATAGTAGATTGAGGTTGAGTAGGATCGTGCTCAAATGTACGTGCTGCATTGGTCTCTATATCAATTAGCACGACACCAGACCGTGTGGCTAAAAAATATTGATTGCCTTGATAAGGTATAATGGAGTAGGTTCTATCGTGTTTTAATGCAGTGGAAGGATCGAGGTATTTAATTGGTTTAAAAGAAAATGAATTGCTGGATTGAATTTCTAACAAATACAACCCATCTAAGCATCCAGCAAGAATTTTTTCATTGGAAATGGCATGCATTGAGAGAACAACCGATTTGTCTTTGTCTTGTGGATTAGTGATTGTGCGCGAGAAATGTTCCAACTCTCCGGTTGCCCTATTCATTCGGCTCACGCCCGCATCCGTTCCAATGAATACATGCGTTTTATCAGGGCTTTCACTGAAACTCCATACGTTTGCCGCGGGCAAGCCATTTTCTAATTTATCGGATGGACCAATTCCTAAAAAACCAATATTTTTTGGATCAAAACTGCTTAATCCGCGCTCGCTTCCAATCCAAATACTGCCCGTTAAATCCTTGAACAGTACGTTGATGCCATTGAATAGTAGTCCATTTTTCTGAAAAAGATTTTCGGTATAATGATAAATATTCCAGTCTTTATCTATGGTAAATAATCCATTGTTGGCGGTTGATATAAGGGTTTTATCATGTGATCTACATATATCAGTAACATGGAGTAATCCAAATTTATCGTCCATCAGTTGAAACGATGGCTCCAATTTTTTACGTTGAGTATGATACGAATAGATGCCTTGTGTTGTTGCCAATAAGATTACTTCGGCAGAGTAGCGTACTATTCGCTGAACCGATACGGGCTTGTCATTTTTTTGTGGGATTAGAATTTTCTTTTTTCTATTTTTTCCAGTTTCTACAATAAAAAACTCGTTATTATCCGTCACCACTGCTAATTCATCGGAATTAATACCTAGTACTAGGTGAATTTTTTGATTATTCAGTAAGCTAGAAAAGGAAGTAAAACGCAAGGTTTTCGTATCAAAATAAAGTAACCCGTTGCTGAGAGTTGCAATCCATAAATTATTTTTTTGGTCAATGGAAATCGACTCAATTTGGAGGGCTTGCTTTTTATTTACGGTAAAAGATTGAAATTTCTCCAAGTTCGGATCGAATACAGTCAATCCATTTACAGTTCCAAACCAGATCCTTCCATCTTTGGTTTTAGCCGAACATTTGAATGACTGACTTAAAATGTTCTTATTGTCATCAGGTGTAAATACCTCAAACGATTTTCCATCAAAACGGTTTAGACCATCTTGTGTTCCAATCCAAATTCCGTAATTATTATCTTGAATTATCGTGGTGACTGAGCTTTGAGATAACCCGTCATTGATGGTATAATTTCGAAACCGATATTCCCCTTGCGCAACGATAAAAAACGAGCACAATAAATAAAATAGGCCGGTTACGTGTTTGTTAATCACAAGTTTTAGGCGGTTTGCCCTGTGGGATTGGTTGGTTGAATGGCTGAATTTTCTAGATCTCGGTCAAACATATACATGCCTCCCTTGTCGCCACCAATCAATTTTAGTTTATCCAATACCGACCTTGCTAGTGCTTCTTCTTCTAATTGCTCCGAAACATACCACTGAACGAAATTATGGGTTGTATAATCTTTTTCTTGTAAACAAACGTCCACTAAATTATTGATGCTTTCGGTTACTTTTATTTCATGTTCCAATAAAAGCGTGAAAACCGTTTCTAAATTTTCAAAATTCACCGGAGGTTGACCAACGGTTGGTACCACAGCAGTTCCGCCGCGCTCGTTTACAAACTTAATGAGTTTTAACATATGAAATCGTTCTTCATCCGAATGTAAATACATGAATTTAGCGGTTCCATTTAGGCCATTGTTTTCTGCCCAAGAAGCCATTGCTAAATAGTATTGAGATGAAGAAGCTTCTTTTTCAATTTGATCGTTTAATGCTAATTCTACACGTTTGTTCATGATTTCTTTATTGGTTAAACAAATTTACGACTCTTTCAGTAATCACGGTTATCTTTTTTATAATATTCCAGACTCTTATACATGAATATATCGCATTACTTGAAACGAAAGATGCGTGAAAACTATCTTTGGGTTCGCATTGCGTTCGAGGTGATAGTGAATATCATTCATGGTTTGCATAAACGATTGAATATTCTTTCCATGAATAAATTTCGCGAAATTTTTCAAAAATTCTGCCTCATCCGTTGAAAGTTGGTTGATGCTTCCGGAAGTATAATTCAGTAAAATACTTTGCCGAATAAGGTGCAGTGCATAGCCAACAAAAAGTTTTTGTTTTTCCTTTGTTTGCTGTGCTGTTTCTTCCGCCCAATCCATCATGGCCGTTACATCTTTTTTAAAACTAGCCCGCATCAACGTTTTAAATAATTCAAGAAAGTCGGTGTTTTCTTGTTGTTCAATTTGATGTGTCGCCTTTATATAGTTTCCTTCCGAAAACGATGCAATGCTCTCAGCTGTGTTTTGATCTATGTATAAGGTGTTAACCAAGTAATTCGACAAAACGTTTTCTTGAATGCGCGGAACGTTTACCAATTGTGTGCGTGATAATATCGTTGCCAACATGTGTTCGGTTGACTCACAGAGTAAAAGAAACAAGGAATTATCAGGCGGTTCCTCTAGGATTTTTAATAGTTTATTGGCACAAATGGCATTCATTTCTTCCGCCATCCAGATCAAGTAAACTTTATAACCTCCTTCGTAAGACTTGAGTGCGGTTTTTCGAATAATTTCTTGGCTTTCCTCCGTGCTTATGATTGGTTTGCGTTCTCTATCATCCATCCGTTGTGTCCATTCATACAAGTCGAAATAGGGATTTTCTTTGATTTGTTCTCTCCAATCTGGCAAAAGTTTGGATGAAACCTTTGAAATGGATTGCACCACGGGGAAGAAAAAATGCAAGTCTGGGTGTTGTAAATCATTTACTTTTTTACAACTTCCGCATTGTCCGCAGCTATCATGCGCTTGTCGATTTTCACAAAACACGTATTGAATAAATGCAAGAGCTAAAGGAAGGGTTCCGTAGCCCATTTGTCCGGCAAACAATTGGGTTTGGGCAATTTTATCCGCATTAGCCACTTGTATCAAGTGTTGCTTTAATTCTTCCTGCCCGATTACATTTTTGAATAACATCGTTTAAAATTAATTCAAATTTTAAAACCAACGAGAGAAAATCGTAATTTCGGGCAAACAAAAATCACATGAATTTTATTGAACCAACGCTCGAAACCATTTTACTTCACATCGAAAATCTTACACCTGAAACAGAAGCACGTTGGGGTAGCATGTCTGCCCAACGGATGGTGGAACATCTTTCCGATTCGTTAAAAATGGCAGTAGGACAAATTGTTTTCCCTCTTGAAGTACCCGAAGATCGTATTCCACGCATGAAAGAATTTTTACTTTCGGACAAACCAATGGCCAAAAATAGTGAAGTACCTTTTGCGAAAAAAGACCAGGAGTTGCGCTGTGCCGATTTAGAATTAGCCATTGACGAATTAGCAGAAAGCTGGGTCGAATTTGAAGAGTATTTCTCAGAAGACGAGCAACGGAGCACCTTACATCCATATTACGGAAATTTGAATTTTGACGAGTGGAACCGTCTGCATGCCAAGCATTTCACACACCATTTGCAGCAATTTGGATTGGTTGGGGAATGAGGTTTTAAGTTACCAATAAGTTGATTTTTATTCTTGATAAAAAATTGGTATTTTTGGAATATGAGTTCATTACAGGAAATAAAGCAAACGTTAGAAAGTCATAAAAGAAGATTGTTTAGCGAATACCCAATCAAGTCTTTGGCTATTTTCGGTTCATTTGTTAGAAAAGAGCAAAATGACTCTAGTGATTTAGATTTACTTGTAGAGTTTAGTGAAAAAATTGGTGTTCGCTTTATCGACTTGGCCGAAGAGTTAGAGACTATCCTTGGCTTTAAAGTAGATTTAGTTTCAAAAAATGGAATAAAAGAAAAATATTTAATGTCCATTGACTCAGATCTAGTATATGTCTAAGCGGGATAATTTATTGTTGGAGGTGAGAATTAACGGTTGGCAGCTCGGGGATCGGGAGGTAACAAACACAGTACGTTTCCGCTTGATGCCCAAGGTGGTGTTACATGCTGGCGTTCTGTTTGTCTGCCTATAAAAATCTTATTTGTAAGTTTAGTTTAAAGTATAATTGTTCGTTTTGTTCGTAAACTACTCCAAATTCGTGTCGTGTGCTACTTGCTGTTTCCATCTTTGTGTTTGTAAACAGATAGTCTTCAAATTCGTTTCTGTTGTATATGTGATAACACAAAATCTCTCCATCATCTTTCACTACTAAATAACCACCTGTTGCATCAAGTTCGCCTGTCCAAACTTTTGATGGCATCATTCCTAAAGCTATGTCAGTTAGAAAACGTTTAATTTTGTAAGAATAAAATGGGTGATTATTTTCCAAGTTGTAACCTAGCGGATTTGTTTTTGAAATTTCAGTTACCAAATCCGAAGTTTTAGAATGGTTTGAAGTGAAAAACAAAAGCAAAATTTCAGAAATGATTTTTGGCAAAGCACTATCAATTAGAACGAGATTGTTTTCAAAAACTGAGCTTTCTGGATTTTCAAATTGAAATTTTCCTTTGAGTTCTTTAAGTTTTTCAAGTCTATCTTTTATTTTACTTCTTGTGTCAATGGCGTTGACTTCTTTGATTTGTTTCGCTGTTAAATTCAACTTATTTACTTTGTAAATAAAGTTCGTTGTTTTTCCTGCGTTCAACAAAGTTGAAGCTCCACCAAGTTGAGATTTTATACTAAAGCCAAGTTCTGGATTTGTTCCTGTTCTTTGATCGTGAATTATAATTCTAATGTCGCTTTTTACGGTTGATTTCGCTTTAATTGTTTTGCTATTAAACGAATTGATAAACGTTTCAACTTCGGAAATTGAAAAAGTTGCGTTCGTTTTTTCTTTAAGTTTTGTAAGTAGAAAATGTGCTTGTTTTTGAAATTCTTCAACCGAAATTCTAAATTCTTTACTATCATTTTTCACGATAACTAAATCTTTATCGTAACTAAATTCAAAATTTCCGTCTGTTTCGTCTCGCAAAATTTTAACGATTGGAAAAATCAAAGTTTCAATTTTATTTAAATCGCTATCTCCAGCAAAAAGTTGCTTATCTGCAATTATTTTTAGAAGCGTATAAATCTCGCTCCATTCTCCTTTATTTCCTGTTATCATTTGTTTTTAGTCCCGATTAGCTTTAAAATTTCTTTTGCAGTTGCCTGTATCGCTGGTACGGCAACGGAGTTGCCGAACTGCTTGTAAGCTGAAGCATCAGCAACTGGAATTAAATAATTATCAGGAAAACCCTGTAATCTAGCCCATTCTCTTGGGGTCATTTTTCTAATTCCTTCTCGGTTTACTGTCCCTTTTATATGTGTTGTTGGGGTAAAATCCGTAATTCGGTGATCTAACACTAAATTTCTTTCTCTCCCCATTCCGCCACATACAACAGCATTGGATATTTCATCGTCTTTAATTATCTGAAAACCAAATCCGTTCCCTTTACTTTCGTGCCTTGCTTTATGATTTTCTAAAGTTTGAACATATTGAGTCGATAAAAAGTACTTCGTTGCTGGAACTTCTTTTTCTTTGATGTCCGCAAAAGTTACTTTTTTGTTTAATGGTTTTGGATATGAAAATTCATTAACACCAGTACTTGGATGGAAACCTATTATGTAGATTCTTTCTCTATTTTGCGGAATGCCAAAATCTTTTGCATTTATTATTTCAGGTTCTGGAACGAAATATCCTAAATCATTTCTTAAAACATTTAAAATTGTCGCTAAGGTTTTTCCTCCGTTATGGCTTCTTAAACCTTTAACGTTTTCAAGAAATACAGCTTTTGGTTGCTTTCTTTTGATGATTTCAGCAACATCAAAAAATAAAGTGCCTCTTGTGTCTTCAAATCCTCCACGCTTACCTGCAATTGAAAACGCTTGGCATGGAAAGCCAGCACATAATACATCAAAACCGTCAGGTATATAGGATTTTGTTTTCTCTTTTGTAATATCACCGAACGGAGTTTCTCCAAAGTTAGCTTTGTATGTCCTTTTCGCTTCTTTATCCCATTCCCTTGTGAATACGCACTTTCCACCTAAATTTTGTAAAGCAAGTCTAAATCCTCCAATTCCTGCAAACAAATCAATAAACTTAAATTTAGGATTATCCAATGGAGGAAATGGTACTAGAAATGTATCAAATATCCCATATTGCAAAGCTTCTTCTGCAACTTTATTAGTGATTCCTTCTTCTGGATATTTATATTCTAAAATCTCTTTGGTAAATTCGACAGCATCTTTCTTGTAAAATTGAGAAACACCGTTTTTGGAATTATGTAAATAGTGAGTAAGAACTGCTTCTTGGTTATTATCGGCTTCAGTTAGTTTTGATCTAAACTGCTTGTTTCCAAACGTTTCTAAA
>CAZTFG010000012.1:31991-37375 GCA_964612725.1 uncultured Lishizhenia sp.
GTACGATGAGTTTCCCTTCAAGCTGTGGATACTTTTTTTCAATTCTTAATCTCACATTAATTTTCAACTCGCAAGATAGCAAATTTTCTTTATTTTTTTCTTATAAAACTTAGTCAAAAAGTAGCGGTTATGGTTCAATTTATAACTATTATTGATGGTACTGCTCTCGTCGCGCGCTTGCACCTAAATTCGATAATTACGCATTGTGTCTATTTTCATTATAATATACGAACTCATTATTTTGTTATTATTCTGAAAATCGTAAATATATCCGTTTTAATTTGGCTTTTATTGGAATCTTCAAAATAGAAAAAAAAGCGTTGCAAATAAAATCAATTCTGTTACACAAATATACTATGTAAATTACTCGGTATTTCTGTGCAAGAATTTTTTTCTGATAAGCATTAATTCGGCATGCTAAATTTTCATGTCTGCCCAAAAGCATGAAATTCAAACGAGAAAGTTTTATTTTCCAAATTACAAATCAAAACCAAAATCCTTCGTACCTTTGTACCGTCTCTAAGGGGTGCCCGTCAAACGGCTGAGATTATACCCATTGAACCTGATTAGGATAATGCCTACGAAGGGAAGATGACTGTGCTAATGAATTGTTTAATCACCAAGAATTAGCCCCTTGTTCTTGTTTAATTTTGTATAAAATGAAAACAAGATCTATTTTTTTAACCGCTTTTTTATGCGCTCTTTCGTTCCACTTTTTTAGTCAATCCAACATTTTTGGCACCGTCACCGATGAGTCGGGACTTCCTCTTTCTGGTGTGAAGGTGAGTATTGATCGACCAAATTATGGCTTATCAGAATACTACACATTTACAGATAGAAAAGGAAAATATAATTGGTATTTTTATGAATTGAAGGTCTCCGAATTCATTCAGGTAACTTTCGAAAAGATTGGTTTTGAACCTTATTCAATGCGCTTATCTAAAACAGATGCAGCTATCCAACAAGATGTAAAACTCAAACGCGACACCAAACTACTAGAAGAATTTCAGGTTATGGGAACACGTACCGATGAATTGTCAACCAGCACCTTAAAAATCAAGAAAAGCAATTTATTAGAGAAAAATAACTTTGGAAAAGATTTGCCCTTTCTCCTAGAATCAACCCCATCCGTGGTAACAACATCTGATGCCGGTACCGGAGTGGGTTACACGGGAATTCGCATTCGGGGAGTGGATGCTTCTCGTATCAATGTTACCATTAACGGAATTCCGGTCAATGACCCTGAATCGCACGATGTCTATTGGGTAAATATGCCTGACTTGACTTCTTCTATTAGCAACATGGAAATTCAACGCGGAATCGGAACGTCTACCAATGGTGCTGCCGCTTTTGGAGCAAATTTGAATATCAAAACAGATGATATTTCTGCAAATTCATACGGGGTCTTGGATAATTCGTATGGATCATTTAATACGTTTAAAAACACTATTAAAGCTGGAACAGGACTAATAAATGGTAAGTTCTCAATGGATGTACGGTTGTCGCAAATCTTGTCTGATGGTTACATCGATCGAGCATCATCCAATTTGAAATCTTATTTTCTCTCTGGAGCCTATGTTGGGAAAAAATCGGTGGTGAAAGCAGTTGCTTTTTCCGGAAAAGAAATTACGTATCAATCGTGGTATGGAACACCTGAGAGTAGAATCAACGGAAATGAAGATGAAATGAATGCTTATGCTGATCGCAATTATTTATCGGAGGAAGAACGACAAAATTTATTAAATTCAGGAAGAACCTACAATTATTACACGTACAAAAATCAGGAGGATAATTACAAGCAAGACAATTATCAATTGCATGTTACGCATCGATTTAATCCAAAATTAGTACTAAATGTAGCAGGCCATTACACCCACGGACAGGGATATTACGAAGAGTACAGAAAAGGAGATGATCTAAGCGCATATGGAATGGATACCGTTTTTACGGGCAATGATACCATCACACAAACGGATTTAATTCGTCGTCGTTGGTTGAATAATGATTTTGTGGGTAGCGTATACTCGTTAACGTTTTCAGATAAAAATCTACAAGTTATTTTCGGCGGTTCAGCCAATACTTATTTAGGAAGACATTATGGTGAGGTGATTTGGGCAAGATATGCATCCAACAGTGAATTAGGCGATCGTTACTACAATGAATCCGGTCAAAAATCAGAATTTAGTAATTACTTAAAAGGATCCTATAAATGGAAAAAATTTAACTTTTTAGGAGATCTGCAATACAGGCATATTGACTATTCTTTCTTGGGAATTGACCAGGTGAGTGGCGAGTTAAAAGACGTTCAACAAACCGTGAAATTTGACTTCTTCAATCCCAAAGGTCAGATTTCATATGCCCTAACCCAAGGTCAATACAATCAAAACCTTCACCTTTCTTATGGTGTTGGACACAGAGAGCCTGTTCGAAAAGATTTTAGAGAAAGTACTCCTAGCAGTCGTCCTAAAGCAGAAGTGATGCGCGATTTGGAAGTAGGTTACTTAATTTCCACCAAAAAATGGAACTTCGTTTCCAATATCTA
Source organism: uncultured Lishizhenia sp. (assembly GCA_964612725.1). Lineage (GTDB taxonomy): Bacteria > Bacteroidota > Bacteroidia > Flavobacteriales_D > Crocinitomicaceae > UBA952. The sequence goes on from CAZTFG010000012.1 coordinate 34,534, forward strand.
TTTCATGGATTACACCAATCAGTTGATTTTGACTGGTCAAATAAATGATGTGGGAAGTTATACGCGAACAAATGTTAAGGACAGTTACCGAGCAGGAATTGAATTGACGGGAAAATATTACATCTTGAATTCTTTTAATGTAGATGCCGGAATTACCTTCAGTCATAATAAAATCAAGCAATTCGATGAATATATAGATGAATATTTGGATGTTGATCCTTATTATACGCAGCAAGTAATTGTGCATAAAAACACGGATTTGGCCTTTTCACCCAATGTGAATGCTTTTGCGGGTTTGAATTATTCTTACAAAGGGCTCAATCTAGGTTGGACAACCAAGTATGTTGGGCGACAATTTTTGGATAACACATCAGATGTGAAACGAAGCATCAATCCGTTCACTTTTTCAAATTTGTTGGCTTCTTATACATTAAACGTAAAAGCACTAAAGGAAATAACTGTTGGACTTCAAATTAACAATATATTCAATACGATGTATGAAAACAATGGATATACTTTCTCATACATTTACGCCGGGCAAATGACGACTGAGAACTTTTATTATCCACAGGCAGGAAGGAACTTCATGCTCAGACTGCTTCTCAAATTGTAGGTCAATTTCTATTCAATTAATTTTTTCTACTTTAGCATAACGTTAATTGAATATTATCTATGCATTACTTACCAACCTTGGTATTTGTTTTGGGATTATTTTCCATTTCAAAAGCCCAATATTGTACCCAAGTGGGGCCATCTGCTACGATTGATTCCAATGTTGAATCGGTTGATATTACGGGCGAATCCAGTAGCATATCCTACACCGGTTGTCCAGGAGTGATTGGTTTGCAGGACCTTACGAGCCAGATTGTGTATTTGAATGCTGGAGGAAATTATCAACTGGATGTTCAGTTTGGTACTTGTGGTGGGAATTATGCTGGTGCTGGACAAGTATGGATTGATTTTGATCAGAGTGGTAATTTTGATGCATCCGAATCAGTAGGAACGTGGAGCGGTACACCGCCCGTGAGTCTATCTATTTTCAATTTTTCTGTACCTGCTGGCGCTCAAAATGGATTGACTCGCATGCGCGTGATGCAACGTGAACAAGGAACATTGCCTTTAGATCCATGTGGCACTTATACTTGGGGTTCAGTAACAGATTTTGGGGTTTATGTTCAAAATGGGATTGATTGTTCCGGGTTTTCAGGAGATAATCAAGCAGAGGCAATTATTATTTCCTCTTTACCTTATGATACAACGGCCAATACATCTATTTGTTATTCCAATCAAAATGCAGTTTATCCATCCCCAGATATGTTCTATAAAATTGACCCAAATCCAAGTATGGAAAGCTTGCACATTTCTTTGTGCGGTAGTTCTTTTGATACATTTTTAAGTGTTATAGATGCATTCGGGAATGTGATTGTATTTAATGACGATTCAAATACATGTGATGGCAGTTCTGAATTGAACTTGTTAACCGCCGGACTCGGAACCTTATACATCATTGTAGAAGGCTGGGGATCAGCTTTGGGTGAATATGACTTGCATGTAGAAGCTAATTATCTTGGATTATCCGAGCAAAGTGACGGGGTATTAATTTATCCAAATCCATCCAATGGGCTGGTTCGTATTTCTAATTTTTCTGGTAAAGTATTGGTTAAAAATACCTTAGGACAAGTTCTAAAGGAATCTTTTTGCAGTAAAGAAATGGAATTAAATTTGAACGACTTAACTTCAGGAACTTATTTTCTTTGTGATGAATTAGGTAAGGTATTGGATAAAATAATCATTTCCAAAAACGATTAATCATGATCAAAAAAATTGGATTAATAGTATTGCTCCTTTGTCTTGGATTTTCTTCTATTGCAGGTGATTGGATCCAAAAATCAACCTTTGGCGGTGTGGGTAGGCACAGAGCAGTGGGGTGTGGTACCGATTTCAGAGGATATATGGGATTGGGACACGTGAATGGGTCTGGCATTGATATCTCCTATAAAGATTGGTGGGAATATGACCCAGCCTCGGATAGTTGGACCCAAAAGGCGAACTATCCGGTAAATAATCATGGAGCCGTATCTTTTGTAGTTAATAACATGCCATGTGTCGGTGGCGGTTCAGCTCTGGCCGGTGAATTTTATAAATACAATCCTCAATTGAATAGTTGGAGCCCAATTGCACCATGTCCTTTTTTCAATCCAGGTGATACACAAGGATTTTCAGTCAATAATAAGGGATATGTGTATCTAAGCAATCAATTAGCTGAGTATGATCCTGCGTCAAATCAGTGGTCATTAATGCCAACATCGCCTATTAATTTCGGTACTTGGAGTTGCTCATTTTCTGTTGGATCAAGTGGATTTATAAAATCCGGAAATAAATTATACGAATTCAAACCTTCCCAACAAACATGGCTGCAACGTGCTGATTTTCCTGGTCTCTCAACAGGTGGAAGCAGTGCTTTTTCTATCAATGATATGGGGTATGTTACCTGTGGTTATGTAGGCGGATTGTCTGTTGTGACCGATCAAGTTTGGGCTTATAACCCTGGAGTTAATCAATGGATTGCGGTGGAAGAATTTAAAGGAACAAGTCGTCGTTTTCCCGTAGCATTTGCAATTGATAACAAAGGATATTTCGGCACTGGAACAAATGGTACAAATTTCAATGACTTTTGGCAGTACAACCCATCCATCAATTCATTGGAGGAATCTCCTCTTGAACTCATTAGTTTTTACCCAAATCCAGCAACGGAAGATATAACTTTTCAAAAATTGACGGGATCTTCCGTGAATAGAGTTTTTATAACTAATAATCTGGGTCAACATATCCGTCAAATAGC
>CAZTFG010000013.1:0-19861 GCA_964612725.1 uncultured Lishizhenia sp.
TCAAGATTCTCCAAGACGTGCCCATTCAATTGCTGCACAAGGAGGTATCAATGCCGCTAAAAATTATCAAAATGACGGTGATTCTATTTACCGATTGTTTTATGACACCATTAAAGGAGGAGATTACCGAGCTAGAGAAGCAAATGTTCATCGTCTAGCAGAAGTTTCAGGAAATATCATTGACCAATGCGTTGCTCAAGGTGTTCCTTTTGCCAGAGAATATGGTGGTTTATTAGACAACCGTTCTTTTGGTGGTACACAGGTTCAACGAACTTTTTATGCAGCAGGTCAAACTGGTCAGCAATTACTATTGGGTGCATATTCAGCTTTATCTCGTCAAATTGGATTAGGTCGTGTAAAAATGTATCACCGACATGAAATGTTGGATTTAGTAACGGTTGATGGAAAAGCAAGAGGAATAATTGCACGTAACTTAGTAACAGGTGAACTAGAAAGACATTCAGCGCATGCTGTAATTATTGCTTCGGGTGGTTATGGAAACGTTTATTTCTTATCAACCAACGCCATGGGAAGTAATGTATCAGCTGCGTGGAAAGTACACAAAAGAGGAGCCTTGTTTGCAAACCCTTGTTTTGTTCAAATTCACCCTACTTGTATCCCTGTTCACGGTACAAATCAAGCGAAATTGACGTTGATGTCAGAATCGTTGAGAAACTCTGGTAGAATTTGGGTTCCTAAGAAAAAAGAAGATGCAGAAGCTATTCGTGAAGGAAGATTAAAACCAACCCAGATTGCTGAAGAAGATAGAGATTATTATTTAGAAAGAAGATATCCTGCCTTCGGAAACTTGGTTCCTCGAGATGTTGCATCAAGAGCAGCAAAAGAGAGATGTGATGCGGGATATGGTATTGAAGCTAATGACACCAATGAAGGCGTTTATTTAGATTTTGCTACAGAAATTAAAAACAAAGGAAAACAAGCCGCATATGCTCAAGGAGATCATAATCCAACGGAGGAAAAAATGATTGAATTGGGTAAAAAATGGATTGAAGAAAAATATGGGAACTTGTTTCAGATGTATCAAAAAATCACTGATGATAACCCCTACGAAACACCAATGAAAATATACCCTGCTGTTCATTACACAATGGGTGGCGTTTGGGTAGATTACAACCTACAAAGTACCATTAAAGGATGTTTTGTGGCAGGTGAAGCGAATTTCTCAGATCATGGCGCAAACCGTTTAGGAGCCTCTGCTTTGATGCAAGGATTATCTGATGGTTACTTTGTACTTCCTTATACTGTTTCAGATTATTTGGCAGATGAAATCAGAACTGGGAAAATATCAACAGACTCTCCAGAATTTGAAGCTGCTGAAAACGACGTAAGAAATTCGATAGAAAAATTCATTACTAACAAAGGAACAAAATCAGTTGATTTCTTCCACAAAAGATTAGGATTAATCATGTGGAACAAAGTTGGAATGGGACGCAATGAACAAGGGTTAAAAGAAGCAATCGAAGAAATTGGTGCGCTTCGCGAAGAGTTTTATGCCGATGTTTTCGTTCCAGGTGAAGCCAATGAAATGAACCAAGAATTGGAAAAGGCAATGCGTGTTGCTGATTTAATTGAGTTGGGTCAGCTTATGGCAGTTGATGCATTACAGCGTAAAGAATCATGTGGAGGACATTTCCGTGAAGAATATCAAGATTCCGAAGGAGAAACGTTAAGAGATGATGAAAACTTTAAGTTTGTTGGTGCTTGGGAATACAAAGGAATGGATGCAAAAAATTCAATCATGCACAAAGAGGAATTGAATTACGAATTCATTAAAATAGCAGCGCGGAATTATAAATAATGGAAAAAAAACCGAAAATATGGAAAATGTTGTTGATTAGCTGGTTATTTGTATATCCGGTAATTAACATAATGTTCATGGTGCTTTTCCCAATGATTCAAGATTTTCATCCCTTGATCAGAACATTGATTTTCACCGGTATTTTAGTTCCTTTAATGGGAGTTTCAATACCTTTCTTGCACAAGAAATGTTGGAAATGGATTATCAAATAACATAAAGTAGAATTGAGAAATAAATAGATAAAATGGCAACAAAATTTATCAACATCAACCTTAAAATTTGGAGACAAAAAAATGCTAATGCAAAAGGTTCATTAGAGTCCTATAAATTGGACAAAGTTTCCACGGATAGTTCATTTTTGGAAATGCTAGATCAATTAAATGAACAATTGATAAATGAGCAAAAAGAACCCATTGCATTTGATCATGACTGTCGAGAAGGAATTTGTGGAATGTGCTCGCTTTACATAAACGGAAGAGCTCATGGACCTGATACTGGAGTAACAACGTGTCAATTACACATGAGAACGTTTAAAGATGGAGATACCATTTACGTAGAGCCATGGAGATCTCGTGCATTTCCAATTATCAAAGACTTGGTGGTGGACAGAAGTGCTTTTGATAGAATTCAACAAGCAGGTGGATTTGTATCTGTTAATACATCAGGAAGAACAATGGACGCAAATGCGATTCCAATTCCAAAAGCAGATGCAGATAAATCATTTGAAGCTGCTGCATGTATTGGATGTGGGGCTTGTGTGGCAACTTGTAAGAATGGATCAGCTATGTTATTTGTTGGGGCCAAAGTTTCTCAATATGCTTTACTTCCGCAAGGAAAAGTGGAAGCTAAAGAACGTGTAATAAACATGGTTCGTCAAATGGACGAAGAGGGATTTGGAAATTGTACCAATACTGGAGCATGTGAGATTGAATGTCCTAAAGGAATTTCATTAGAAAATATAGCAAGGATGAATAGAGAGTTTTTATTTGCTGTGGCAAAAGGAGAATAGCCTTAACTAATTCATTATATACATTTAAGCAGTCTTTTTTGACTGCTTTTTTTATAAAATATTTTTCTGTTATTAGATTTTTATTAAATTAGCGTAAACTAAAATAAATCATCAATTATGAAAAAACTTTTACTCGCAGTTTCTGTGATCCTAACCTCCTCTTGGGCAGGTGCACAGGTGATTGTTGCCGGAGTTTCTCCGCAATCAATCGTTGCTAACTACGCACACACATGGGCAGATCCAGCTTCTTGGGGTGCAACTCCAGATTTTAACATCCCTGGTGTATTCGTTGAAGATACGATTATGCTCGTTGAAGATGGAAGTACTGGTCTAAACGCACAAGGTCACCCAGTATCTCAAGAAGGTTGTAATCCTTTAACCAATGATTTAACTGGAAAAATTGCTGTAATTTACAGAAATACATGTAACTTCAGTTTGAAAGCATTGAATGCTCAAAATGCTGGAGCTGTTGGTGTTATTATCATTAATAGAGATCCAGAAGTTGTAGGAATGGGAGCTGGTACAGACGCACCTAGCGTAACGATTCCTGTTGTTATGTTAACTAACTTCGATGGAGCAACATTAGTAAATGAAATGGCTAATGGTCCAGTAGTTGTTTTCATGGGTAACAAAACAGGTTTATTTGCAAATGACATTGCAATTTCTCCAGGAGCTGCTTTAGCACCTAAAGCGGGTCATGTACATTCATTACTTGCTCAAAATGGTACTGAGTTTAATTTTGACCTTGGAGCTAGAATCTATAATCCAGGAAGTGCTGATCAAGCAACGGTTTCGTTGAATGCAAAAATCACTAATCCAGCGGGTACAATAGTATATGATAATACCGTTTCAGGTTTATCTATCGTTTCAGGTGATAGCACAGATGTTTATCCTGGAAGTGCTTCCACTTTACCAAATTTCTCTTTAAGTTCATATTCAGCAGGTACATATACAGTTACCTATACTGCTAATCTTGGTGGTACAGATGAATACGATGGAGACAATACTGTAACGTATACATTCACGGTAAATGATTCAGTTTTCTCTTATGCAAAAAGAGATACTGCAACTAATTCTTTAAGTGCTTCAAACTTTTACAGACCTGGAACTAATAATCAAACTTATTCAGTTTGTACAGTAATTAACGATCCAAATGCAAGTCGTGTGGCTGCAACTGGAGTTTATTTTGCTGCAACAAAAGCAACTGGAACTACTCCACTTGATGGAGAGGAGATGGCTTTGTATTTATATACTTGGGATGATGCATTCACAGACTTGAACGATGCCAACTTTCCAGCAAATAATGCGTGGACATTAACAGAAGTAGCTTCAGGATTCTATTATTACCCTGGTGATTTACAAGGTGAAGTAGTATATGGAGCATTTACAACTCCTATTGTATTAGCAGACAATCAACGTTATTTAGCTTGTGTTCAATCTGTTAATCTTGATTTATATTTAGGATATGACGACCAAAATTACACATGGAACACAGATTACTACTTACAACCAATGTTCCCTAACGAAAGTGATGGCGACCGTTTTGCAGTTGGTTTCGGTAGTGATTTACCAACGGCTCTTGGAGTAGGTTTAGTTGATAAAAATTCAATTGGTCTTGCTGAAACAAATGTAATCGAAGGTGTTGCTTATCCAAATCCAGCAGTAGACGAAGTTACTGTTTCTATTGAAGGAGAGGGTGTTGCTAGCTTAACAATCACAGATGTTGCAGGTAAAGTGGCAATGGTGAATTCAATTAATTTAGTAAACGGAAAATCTGATGTGAATATCGCAGGACTTGAAGCAGGAATTTACGTATTTAACGTAGTTCTTGAAAATGGAAAATCTGCTCAATTCAACGTGGTTAAAAAATAATTTTTACACCTCATTATTTGAAAGGGTCAGCTTCGGTTGGCCCTTTTTTGTTAAGTTTAACAATGAACAATACAACTAAATAGTTGTTATATGGATTGAAATTAGTTAATTTGCAAGAGACTAACCTATGAAAGAATACCAAGCCGGTTCCAAACTAAATCAGATTGTTTTGCCTTCTGATCTTAGAGAAAAGTTTTCAATTGATGACTTACCAGAAATTTCGAATGAAGTAAGACAGTACATCATTGATGTCATTTCTGAAATTGGCAATAGCCATTTTGGTGCAAGCTTAGGTGTAGTAGAATTAACAGTTGCCTTACATTATGTGTTCAATACCCCTGAAGATCAGTTAGTTTGGGATGTAGGTCATCAAGCTTATGGACATAAAATATTGACAGGAAGACGCGAAGTGTTTCATACTAATCGTTTAAAAGGAGGTATATCAGGTTTTCCAAAACGTTCAGAAAGTGTTTACGATACTTTTGGTGTAGGACATTCATCCACTTCTATTTCTGCTGCCCTTGGAATGGCGGTTGCGAATAGATACAAAGGTGAAAAGAATAAACATCATATTGCAGTAATTGGTGATGGCGCTATGACCGCTGGTTTGGCTTTCGAAGGAATGAATCATGCTGGTTTTGAAAAAGACGCCAATCTATTAGTTGTATTGAACGACAATTGCATGTCTATTGATCCTAATGTAGGGGCATTAAAAGAATATTTGACAGACATAACCACTTCACATACTTACAACAAAGTAAAAGACGAAGTGTGGAAACTACTTGGAAAAATCTCCAAATTTGGTCCAGATGCTCAAACCATCGCTTCGAAGGTTACACATGCCTTGAAAGGAAGTATATTAAAACAAAGCAATTTATTTGAATCACTTAATTTTAGGTATTTTGGTCCGGTTGATGGTCATGATTCAATTGGGTTAGCAAAAGTGTTAGAAGACTTGAAAGATATTCCAGGTCCGAAAATTTTACATTGCTTAACAAAAAAAGGGGGAGGTTATAAATTTTCTGAGGAAGGTGACCCTACAAAATGGCATGCTCCAGGAGTATTTAATAAAGAAACGGGGGAAATTGTAAAGGTCGTACCAAAATCACCCCAACCACCAAAATATCAAGATGTTTTTGGATATACCATTGTGGAATTAGCTGAAAATAATGATAAAATAATGGGGGTTACACCAGCCATGCCAAGTGGATGTTCATTGAACATCATGATGAAAGCCATGCCTGATCGAGCTTTTGATGTAGGTATTGCCGAACAACACGCGGTTACATTTAGTGCTGGTCTAGCCACACAAGGATTAGTTCCTTTCTGTAATATTTACTCATCTTTTATGCAGCGGGCCTATGATCAAGTATTACATGATGTTGCTCTGCAAAATTTGAATGTGGTATTTTGTTTAGATAGAGGGGGATTAGTTGGCGCTGACGGAGCTACTCATCACGGAGCATATGATTTGGCTTACATGCGAATGATTCCTAATATGATTGTTTCAGCACCCATGAACGAGGAAGAATTACGTAACCTGATGTACACCGCTCAACTTCCGAATAAAGGTCCTTTTTCGATTCGGTACCCAAGAGGAAATGGGGTAATGACTGATTGGAAAACACCTTTACGAGAAATTAAAGTGGGAACGGGTAGAAAAGTAACGAGTGGAAATGATATCGCTATTTTATCCATCGGTCACCCTGGTAATTTTGTTCAGGATGCAATGAATGAACTTAAAGAAATGGGTATTTCTGCTGCTCATTATGATATGCGATTTGTTAAGCCCATTGATGAAGTAATGTTACATGAAGTATTTACCAAATTTAAAAAAGTAATCACCTTAGAAGACGGATGTTTGATGGGTGGTTTTGGTTCTGCGGTAATTGAATTTATGGTGGATCAAAAATATACTGCTGAGCTTATCCGATTAGGAATTGCGGATGAATATATCCATCATGGTACTCAGGAAGAACTTTGGGCAGATTGTGGAATTGATAAAGCGGCAATAATTTCTACCGTTGAAAAAATGGTCGCGCATACCCCATTTGAAAAAAAACATACCGAGAAAGTGAGCTAACTTTTTAAATTATTGTAATTTGGACAATAATTTAAATTTAACACTGTGAAAAATACTAATTACAGCGCTTTCGGAACGCTTGTTTTGATCTTTTTTTTCTGGGGATTTGTAGCTGCAAGTAACGATATATTAATACCTGTATTCAAAAAAGCCTTAGATTTAACTCAGCTTCAATCTCAGTTAATTTCATTTGCATTTTATGTAGCTTATACGGTTGGCTCGATCCTTTACTTTCTAATATCTGCGCTTTTAAAACAAGATATCCTCAACAAAATTGGCTATAGAAATGGTCTTGCCTTGGGATTAGTTATTTCTGCTTTAGGTACATTATTATTTGTACCTGCATCTAATCAAGCATCCTTCCCTCTTTTAATTTCTGGTTTGTTCATCGTGGGCTTAGGATTTTCTTTACAACAAATTGCTGCCAACCCATTGGCTATTCAAATGGGTGATCCTTCAAAAGGTAATGCTCGCTTGAGTTTGGCTGGGGGTATCAATAATGTGGGTACAACCATTGGACCGGTAATCGTTTCATTTGCCATTTTTGGAGGAATAGGATCTAGCAATACAACCCTCAACTTAGAAGCAGTTCAAACTCCCTATTTAATATTAGGTGCTGCGTTCCTTCTTGCAGCCATTGTTTTTAAGTTGTCAAATGTTCCTGATAAATTAGAATCTAGTTCAGGAACAGGGACAGGGAATATCCTTGCTTCTTTGAAATACCCTCAAGTTTATTTAGGGATGATTGCCATTTTTCTTTACGTTGGAGTAGAAGTAGCTACTGCTAGTAACTTACCTGAATTCATGAAACAAAAACTCGGAACAAATGAAAATCAAATAGCTCCTTATGTTTCTTTGTTTTGGGCAAGCCTAATGATTGGCCGATGGACAAGTGCCGCTGGAGTATTTAATCTTAGTAATTCCTTAAAATCAATATTAGGCGTTGTATTACCTTTTGTGGCCTTTGGAATTTTCTTAATAGTAAATAAGATTGCTGGAAATGATTTAGCCGTTTTTTATCCTTACCTCGGAATCGTTATTCTTTTGATCATTGCAGATAAGTTAAGTCAGGGAAATCCGGTAAAACAATTAATTCTCTATTCATTGTTAGCAATCGTTGCTCTAATTATCGGAATATTCGCAAGTGGAATGATTAGTGTTTTTGCATTCATTTCAGTGGGTCTATTTTGCAGCACATTGTGGCCGTGTATTTTCACGCTCGGAATTGCGGGATTGGATGAGAAAACAAATACTGCATCTAGCTTATTAATAATGATGATTATGGGTGGCGGATTTATTTCTGCACTCCAAGGTGCATTGGCAGATGAATCATTATTAGGAATTCAGCAATCCTATTGGGTGGGAGTAATTTGTTTCGCCTACCTCGCTTTCTTTGCGGTTAAAGTGAATGCAACCCTTAAAAAACAAGGTGTTACAAACTTTTCGTCAGAAAATATTTCGCATTAATCACAGATATTATCTGTACCCAAAGGTTGCTAATTTTTATTTTTTTGGTCTGATCAAATAAAAAAAATTACTTATTGTAATTTGTAAAATAATTAAGTATTTTTACAAAAATTATCTTGCGTATGAAGCAATTATTATGTTTGTTTTTCCTATTTGTTGGAGTATCTATTTATAGCCAACGCACCATTAATGGTATTGTAAAAAACACCAAAAACGAAGGTTTGCCTTTCGTGTCTGTGGTGATTAAAGGAACCAATAAAGGAACCAAAACCAATGATAATGGGGAATATGTCCTTGTTGTTCCAGATTCAAATGGAGTTATTCTTAAATACTCTTTCATCGGATTTGAAACACAAGAGATAAGGATAGAGAAAAAATCGTTGATCAATGTTACCTTGGAAGAATCTGTTTCTTTAGATGAAGTCGTGGTAGTAGGATATGGTACTTCAACGAAAAAAGAACTTACTGGAGCAACTTCAAAAGTGGGTGGTGAGGACATCGAAAAAATGAATCTTTCTCGGATGGATCAAGCACTTCAAGGACAAATATCCGGTGTTAATATCTCAACCAACTCAGGTTCTCCCGGAGGAGCCTCGAACATTCGAATTAGAGGTCTATCAACTTTTGGAGATAACGATCCATTGATTTTGGTGGACGGAGTAGTTTATGATTCTGAAGGACTAAATGCCTTAAATCCATCTGACATTAAATCAATAAACGTACTTAAGGATGCAACTGCAGGTATTTATGGAGTTCGTGCTGCCAATGGAGTAATATTAGTTGAGACGAAACAAGGAAGATTAAATTCAAAACCAAAAGTAGAATTTAACAGCTATTACGGTATTCAACAAACAAGTAGGAAACTTGATCTATTGAACGCATCTGAATACGCGGTAATAAAAAATGAAATGTTCGCATTTGGTGGACAAGCTATGCCGTTTAATAATACGGCTTTAGGGGTTGGGACAAATTGGCAAGACTCTGTGTTTAAAAATGCACCGGTGCAAAGTCACAATTTGAGTATGAGCGGAGGAACCGGCAACACAAAATATTCTTTAGGAGTAGGTTATTTTACTCAAGATGGAATTGTTGGTGGTCCTAAATCTCATTTTTCTCGATACAATGCGCGATTAAACTTAAGTACAGAATTAAGCAAAAAATTAAAATTAAATTCTGTTTTCCTTTATTCCAATGACTTCCGAAATACACTTCCTGAAAATGGAATCGGGTCAGTACTTTACAATACGATTAATGCATTTCCCAATGAACCCATTAGAAATTCGAATGGCACCTATACTTATTTAGATGAAGTAAGCGACATTTTAAATCCAATTGCACAAATTGAAAACCAATATAACTGGAATTATGCGGATAAATTTGTTGGGAAAGAAGAATTAATTTATGAAATAAACGATAAATTAAGTTTTACAAATCGATACAATTACAATTATGCTCAAGTAAAAAGCAAAGTATTTTCACCGTTGGTTTGGTACGGCCCAGGTAAATATGCCAACACTGCCTTAAATTCTAGCCTCGAATCACCGTTAGTAGAAATTGCCCCGGATGTTTTTCTTGAAAGAGGCGCATCAGTAAACGAAGAACGTGCAGGATATACCGATCAAACGTTTGAGAGTTTCATTAATTATGATGAGTCCTTAGATTCAAACCATCGTATTAAAGGTACTTTTGGTTTGTCGGTGTTCCAAAGACACGGTGAAGCATTAGGAGGTACAGCCTTTAATATCCCGAATAATTCTGTTGAATACGCTGATATTTCAGCCAACTTAGCAGCAGGAGGATTGTTAAACAATGTTTATTCTTGGGAATTTACAGAGCGTTTGGTTTCAGCCTTTATTCGTGGTGAGTATGCTTATAAGAGTAAGTATTTATTTTCTGCGATAATTCGACGGGATGGTTCTAGTAAATTTGGCCCTAATAATCGATATGGGTTCTTTCCAACTGTTTCAGGTGCATGGTTACTTTCTGATGAATCTTTTTATAAAATTAAGTGGATTAATTATTGGAAAATAAGAGCAAGTTATGGAGTATCTGGAAATGATCAAATTCCAAATTTTTCTTACCGTGCCCTTTTGAATGGTGAAGGGGTGTATGTGTTTGATGATGTCTTAACTCAAGGCGTTGCCATCGGTAGACCTTCTAATCCAGATTTAAAATGGGAAACAACAAGCCAATTAAATGTTGGGATGGACTTAACACTTTGGAACAACTTAAATCTTACAACCAATTATTTCGTTAAAAATACAAGAGACTTACTATTTCAACCTGAGGTAACTGCCATATTAGGTTCGTATGGTCCAGGAGGATATCCCCCGATAATCAATGCTGGTGACGTATCAAATAAAGGTGTTGAATTGGAATTATCCTATCAAAGCGATCCGAAGAAGAAGTTAAATACTAATATTGGTTTTAATATTTCAAGAATTTTAAATAAAGTAACTAGCGTTCCTGATGGAGTAGATTATATTCCAGGTGCAGCATTTAGTGTGGGTGGAGATGTTGCTACTCGTTTCCAAGAAGGATATGCAATCGGATATTTCTTCGGATATGAAACCGCAGGAATATATCAAACTCAAGAACAAATTGATGCTTCAGGGGTAACCCAAGAAGGAGTACAGCCTGGTGATTTGATTTTTGTTGATCAAAATGGAGATGGAAAAATTAGCTTTGCCGATGATTCCGATAAAACATTTCTTGGTTCACCGATTCCCGATTTTACATGGGGATTCAATTTAAATGTACGTTACTCCGGATTTGATTTATCCGCTACCCTATTTTCCGCTATTGGCAATGAAATTATTCGTAACTACGAAAGACAACAGCCTTATGCCAATCAATTGGGATATGTAATTGACCGCTGGGTAGGACCAGGAACGTCAAATGAAAATCCAAGATTGACAACTGGAGAAACCAGAAACAATGTGTTTTCATCGTATTATGTAGAAGATGGCTCTTTCATTCGACTTAAAAACATTCAATTAGGATATACATTTCCAAAAAATTGGATGAAAAAAGCTCAAATAGAGTCATTACGTTTATATGTTGCTGCTAACAACTTATTAACGCTCACAAAATATATGGGTTACGATCCAGATTTAGGTTCAGCGAATGCATTGAGCGCAGGAGTTGACTTTGGGATGTACCCACAAGCAAAAACAATCATGGGTGGAATTCAAATTACTTTTTAATTATGAAAAAACAAATCATATTTTTTCTTGCAATCATTGTAATTCTTGTTACAGGTTGTAAAAAATACTTAAGTGTAGATCCTCCTTATGCTCAGGATGCGGAAAATTATTTTAAAACTCCAGACGATTTTGAAAGAGCATTAACCGGTGCATACGATTTACTTCAAGGATCATTCCTTTCTCTATGGATAGGCGAAATAGCATCTGATAATTCCATAGCTGGAGGTGAAAGCGTGAACGACTCTCAAGGGCTTCATCAAATTGACAATATGACGCATGGTGGGGTTAACAATGAGTTGAGAAACCTAATGAGGTGGAATTACACGGGGATAACACGTGTAAATTATATTATGGAAAATAAAGATAATATCGATTTTTCAGGAAAGGAACAAATTCTAGCAGAGGCTAAATTCTTACGGGCATTTTATTATTTTGAACTCGTTAAAGTGTTTGGAGATGTGCCATTAATAGTGGATAAAAGAATTGGAATTGAGGAGGCTAGACAACTACCTCGCTCTCCAAAAAGTGAAGTATATGCTCAAATTGAAGCTGATTTAATTGCTGCCGCTTCCGTACTTAGTCCTGTTGCCAGTCAAAAAGGAAGAGCCACAAAAGGAGCAGCGCAAGCCCTTCTTGGGAAAGTTTATTTATATCAAAACAAATTTACTGAAGCTGCATCCATTTTAGATGAAGTTAGAAATAGTGGATTGTACAGTTTAATAGCGGATTATGGTCAATTATTTACTGTGAATAACGAAAATAATTCAGAAACCGTTTTTGATATTCAATATACTGGTCTTGAAGGAGGAAGTTATGGTTGTTTAATTTGCTTAGAAGGAAATGCAGCTCCAGGATTTCAAGGTATTAGACAATACAATGGTCCTGTTTATGGAGATGGTAATAGCTACAACTTACCTACCCAAGAATTGTATAATGCCTTTTCTCCCATTGACCCAAGAAGGGGACACACCATTTTGGATATAGAGGCGTTTATTGCAGCACAACCTGATCCAGGGTCTATCACGTACGCTATTGGGGCAGGTGGCCATACCGGATATTACAACAACAAATACATTAAAAGACAAGGTGAAATTGGTTTACCTGACAATGACCTTACCAGTCCAGTAAACTATCGAGTAATTCGTTATGCCGATGTACTTTTAATGGCTGCTGAGGCTCATTATAAAATTGGCAACAACTTGCTTGCGCAACAATTAGTGAATCAAATTAGAGTGAGAGCCGGAATCCCTGGAATTTCAGTTCAGTCTATTAATGATATTTATAAAGAACGCCGGCTTGAGTTATCCGGTGAAGGTCACCGATTTTTTGATTTAGTGCGTTCCGGTCAAGCAGAACAATACATTCCGGGCTTTGTTACAGGCAAACATGAGCTGTTTCCAATTCCTCAAGTTGAAATTGATTTAGCTGGTGGTAACTGGCAACAGAATCCAGGTTATTAAAAAATTATATTATGAAAGTAATCTTATCCATTTTCAGTATCCTTATTCTAATTTCGTGTCATAAGAATTCGCAATTAGGTAATCCTCCCACTCAACAAGACGCTAGTTTTACCTATGCTGCTTCTGATACGAACGCAAACGTAATTGTATTAACCTCCAATAATCCAAACATCCTTTGTATGTGGGACTTTGGTAATGGTATTAAAAAACAAGGAAATACAGTAGTTGCATCCTATCCATATGCTGGAACCTATACCATTACTCTTACGGTTTTTAACAAAGGTGGAAGTAAAAGCAGTACGCAAGATATCATCATTTCACAAGATGATTTAAGTCTATTAAACAATCCTTTCTTTACAAAACTAACAGGTGGAGCTTCGGGTCCCGGTTATAAAACGTGGCATGTTGATTCAGTTAGTACAGGTCACCTAGGTGTAGGACCAGATCCTGAAAGTGCGCTTGGTTCTGTTCCAGAATGGTGGGCAGCTGGCGCCAATGAAAAACCGGGATGTGGTATGTATGATGATCGGTACATTTTTTATTTAAATGGTTTTAAATTTGACATGGTTAATCATGGAGATGCATACGTGCACAATTCGTTAGCCGGACAATTTCCTGGATCTTTTCAAAACTTGGGGGATTTTACTGCACCATATACCGATCAACTTCAAGGTTCTTGGTTGCTAACAGAGGGTGACCAAACCAGTATTTCATTATCCACTAATTCTTTTCTAGGATTTTACACCGGAGTCAATGAATATAGAATTCTAGAAATAACAGATTCAACCATGCATCTTCAGTATAAACATCATGCGGGTGGATTATTGTGGTATTTAAAACTTTCAGCAGAATAAAAGTATGAAAACAGCAACCTTTTTATTAAGTAGTTTAGGAATTGTATTTATCGGTTTAAGTGCATGCAAAAAAAAAGATCCACAACCAGATTTGCTCTTGCCCTCAAATTTACAAACAACCATATCTCATACATCGGGTAATGTTGTTGTAAATGCTACAGCTTCAAATGCAAATTTCTATACCTTTACCTTTTATGCCAACGGGGACTCAACGGTAATAGAATCTCAATCCGGAAACGCTAGTTATACCTTCCAACAAAGTGGCGTCTATCAGATAAAAACCAAAGCACATACTACTGCCGCTGCATTTATTGAAAAATTGGATCAAGTTACCATTTTCGTTGATTCAGCAGCATCAGGTGCACCAACCACTGGTTATTCCACACCCCTAACCTACTCGGGAATGTCTTTGGTATGGAACGACGAATTTGATGGTACAACATTATCTTCTGATTGGACGTACGATATTGGAACCGGCAACGGTGGTTGGGGAAATAATGAATTACAATATTATACCAATCAAAATGTTGAAGTTTCCAGTGGAATATTAAAAATTACTGCCAAATCTGAAACGTTCAATGCCCAAGATTATACCTCTACCCGATTAAAAACACAAGGATTGAAGTCATGGAAATATGGAAGAATTGATGTTCGTGCAGCCGTCCCTTACGGAAAAGGTATTTGGCCTGCAATATGGATGTTGGGTGACAATATTACAACCCAAAGTTGGCCAGCTTGCGGTGAAATTGATATTATGGAAATGATCGGTGGTACAGGGGTAAATGATCGTACTGCTCATGGAACAGCACATTGGAGTGATAATGGAACTCATGCTCAATATGGTTCAAGTACCAGCCTAAGCTCAGGAAAACTCGCTGATGAATTCCATGTGTACTCCATTGTATGGAATCAAAATTCAATTACATGGATGATGGATGATGTTGTATACAATACTTTAGACATTACTCCAGCAGAACTGAGTGAGTTTCAGCAAAAATTCTTCCTTATACTTAACGTAGCCGTTGGTGGAAATTGGCCTGGTAATCCAGATGCCACTACTATATTTCCCCAAACCATGTATGTAGATTATGTTCGCGTTTTTCAATAATTTTACAAGAAAATAAAATCACTATTTTCAATTCCCTGATTTAACAAATGAGCTATAAAATAGAATTTGATAAATTTTTCTCCTATTCATTTTCATTGGATTGCCTAATCTTTGGTTTCAAAAATGGAGAAATCAATTTATTGCTTATCAAGCGAAATATGGATCCATTTCTTGGTGAATGGGCGATTCCAGGAGATTTAGTATATCCGGATGAAGACTTAGATGAAGCGGGAAAAAGAATACTTCATGACCTAACCAATCTGGATAATATTCAACTACATCAATCTCAAACATTTGGAAAACCAGACAGACATCCGCAAGGTAGAGTAATTACCTGTGCGTATTTTGCGCTTACAAAAATGGATGAAATGAATGCAGTTGCTTCATCTTGGGCCAATGATGTTAAATGGATTCCCGTTCATGAAATTAAAAAATTAGCATTTGATCATAATCAAATTTTGGTTTCCACCTTCGAAACTTTAAAAACGAAATTATCCAACGAACCTCTTTGCTTCGATTTGCTACCAGACAAATTCACTCTTAGTGAATTGCAACAATTATATGAATATGCTTTTAAGACAGATTTAAATAAAGCCAATTTTAGAAAAAAAATCAAGCATATTCCTTTCATTTCACACGACGAAAAACAACTTAATGTTAAACATCGTCCGGCAAAACTATTTTCTTTTGATTATAAAAAATATAAAGAAATGGTTGAAAATCAGGAGTATTCATTTAAAATGTAAAAAAATAAATAAATAATTTTTTACTTATTGTAAAAAATACTATTTTTATCCAAAATAAATCTCAACTATGAAAAAAATTTACTTGTTATCTGCTTTTACATTCTTCATAATGAATGTTTTTGCACAAATTGAAGGAACCTGGAGATTAGCCCCAGCAGCTGGATCATTGGGTGTAGGGCCAAATCAAGGAGACATTGCTTGGTGGTCTAATTCCGCTGGGGATGTATCTGTTAGAGCATGTTTATTTGATGATTCTATCAAATTTGATGCATCTGGTACTATGACCCATTACATGGATGGTAGTACTTGGGTTGAAGCTTGGCAAGGATCTGCTGATGCTTGTAACACACCCGTTGCACCACACGATGGTACAACAAACGCTCCTTTTACATACACATATAATTCTACCAATGGAGAATTAACAGTTAATGGAGTTGGAGCCCATTTGGGATTAGCAAAAGTAATTAATGGTGCAGAAATTAACAATCCAGCAAATGCTGCTGCTAGCATTACTTATTTAACTACTTTCTCAAACAACAATAACACCATGACATTGGATATTAATGTTGGTAACGCTTGGTGGAGATTCGTTTATCAAAAAACGGCTACTGTAACCATTCCTGACCCAAATATTACCTTCAGAGTAAACATGTCTAATTATACTGGAACTATTGCAACAGGCGTATTTGTAAATGGTTCATTTAATGGATGGTGTGGAAGTTGTAATCCTTTAACAGACATGGGTAATGGAATGTGGCAAGCAACTCTTCCTATTCCAGCTGGGAACATTGAATATAAATTCACTGTGGATGGATGGAATGCTCAAG
The DNA here is from genome assembly GCA_964612725.1 of uncultured Lishizhenia sp. Taxonomy (GTDB): domain Bacteria; phylum Bacteroidota; class Bacteroidia; order Flavobacteriales_D; family Crocinitomicaceae; genus UBA952. The sequence goes on from CAZTFG010000013.1 coordinate 16,452, forward strand.
AGAATTTTACAGGAACTGAAACTTGTTTAGATCCAAATAATGATGGATTCTTCAATAGATATTACCAAATTTCAGGGGACGCAACATTACCAGCGGTATGTTTTAACAGCTGTACTGCTTGTCCAAGTAATTCTACTCAATTTGTTGGTACATGGAAATTGAAAGGGTCAGCTGGTTCTTTAGCGGTAGGACCTGCACTTGGTGATGGTTCATGGTGGTCTAATGGTGCTGCTGATGTAACTACCCGTGCTTGTTTGTTCGACGATTCTATCAAATTTGAGGCAAATGGTACAATGACACATTACATGGATGGAAGTACATGGTTAGAAGCATGGCAAGGAGCTACACCTGATGGATGTGGAACTCCGGTTGCACCACATACTGGAGGTGCATATACCTACACATACAGTGGTGGTGAGTTAACAATAAACGGTTTAGGTGGACACATTGGTCTTGCAAAAGTTTACAATGGTGGAGAATTAACCTCTGCTGCTAATGCACCAGCTTCAGTTACTTATCAAATTACATTTGCAAATAATGACAATACTATGATTGCAGATATCAATTTCGGTATAGGATGGTGGAGATTTATCTATGAAAAAACTCAAATTGTTCAATTACCAGATCCAATTGTTACTTTCCGAGTGGATATGGCAGATTATGCTGGTACAATTGGAACAGGAGTTTACTTAAATGGTAATTTTAATGGATGGTGTGGATCTTGTAACCCAATGACAAATACATCAGGTTCAATCTGGGAAGTATCTTTACCACTTGCTCCTGGTGCTGTTGAGTATAAATTTACTGTAGACGGATGGAATGACCAAGAAAATTTCACTGGAACAGAAACTTGTATCGATCCGGTAAATGACGGATTCTTCAACAGATATTACGTAGTTGCTGCAAATGATTCTTTACCTTTAGTTTGTTTTGCAAGTTGTTCTGCATGTCCTGGAAGTGGAATTGTTGAGGCTGAATTAGGTGTTGTAGTTATGCCAAATCCTGCAAAAGATATGGTGAAAATTTCAGCAAATTCTACTATATCTTCCATTGAAATTAACTCTATGGCAGGTCAAATTATTTCTAAACAACTTGTTCAAGGAAATAACGCCGAAATTAACGTAAGCAATTTAAAAAGCGGAACGTATTTCATCAGAGTAAATGCTGAAAACAACTCAGGAATTTACAAATTGATAATAGAATAACCTACTAGTTCATTTAAAGAAAAGGAAGAGTGATCTTCCTTTTCTTTTTTATACTCAATTCATTCGTATTATATGAGATCTTTCATTTTAATCCTAGGGATATTTTCATTTGGTTTTAATTTTTTTGGGCAAGATGATAAGGCGTTGCTTAAAAAAGCCAAACAACTTGTTTCCAAACTTACTACCGAAGAGAAGATTGCTCAGACATGTCAGGTCACATTAGATGCTCTTTTGAAGACAGATGAAAAAGGAGCTATTCTTTTACCTATTCAAATCGATGAAAAAAAACTGTCTCAATTAATTGAAAAACAAGCCTTAGGATCAGTATTAAATGTAAGTTCTCATACCTTGACTCGAGAAGTTTGGAATACTATTCTTAATCAAATCCATGCTCCATATCGTCAAGGAAAAACGAAAATCCCTGTGATTTATGGGGTTGATGCAATTCATGGAGCTAATTACGTGGTAGGTGGTACATTGTTTCCACAAGAAATTGGTTTGGCCGCAACTTGGAATCCAACCTTAGCTAATAAAATGGGTGAAATTACCGCTTATGAAACACGCGCCTCTGGAGTTCCATGGAACTTTTCTCCTGTTCTAGATTTGGGTCGACAACCCTTATGGTCTAGATTTTTTGAAACATTGGGTGAAGATCCTTTATTAGCCTCAGAAATGGGTGCTGAATTAGTAAAAGGCTACCAAGGAACCAATCCGGCAGAATCTACTCGAGTGGCTGCCTGCATGAAACATTTCGTAGGTTATAGTCTTCCGCGATCAGGTAGAGATAGAACACCTGCATGGATTCCAGAAAGAATAATGCACGAATTGTACCTGCCCTCATTTAAAGCTGCTGTCGACGCTGGTGCATTAACGGTAATGATCAATTCCGGAGATGTCAATGGAATTCCAGGTCACACAAATAAAGCTTTGATAACCGATCTATTGAAAACCAAATGGGGATTTAAAGGATTTGCTGTTTCTGATTGGGAAGATATACGCATGTTGCATACGGTTCATAAGGTGGCAAAAGATCATAAAGAAGCAATCATTTTAGCTATAAATGCTGGTTTAGATATGAGCATGGTTCCATATAACGGCCCACATGATGAATATTTAAAACTCTTTAAAGAAGCAGTTGAAGAAAAAAAGATTTCAATGCACCGTTTGAATGATGCAGCAACAAGAATTTTATTCGTTAAACTCAAATTGGGACTATTTGAAAAACAACTTGAACCCTGGCAAGCATATATTCAATTTGCATCTTTAGAATTTAAAAAAGCGGCAAAAAAAGCGGCTCAAGAATCTATTACACTTCTGAAGAATCAAAATCAAACACTTCCTTTAAAAAAAGAAGAAAAAATTTTATTGGTAGGTGAAGCCGCTGAAAATTTAATTTTTCATAATGGTGCTTGGACTCACACCTGGCAAGGCGAAGATACTTTGTTTAACACGAAAGGAGCTTTAACATTACGAGCATCATTAGAAAAAGAACTTGGACAAAATCTTACATATGAAAAAGGATATGATTTATCCAGTTTGAATGGTTGGGAAACTTGTAAATTATTAGATAAAGAAAAGGTTTTGAAAAACGCTGCTCAAGCAGATAAAATTATAATCTGTTTGGGTGAAATGCCAGCGACAGAAAAACCTGGAGATGTAAAGTCACTAGATTTATGTGATGAACAACAAGAACTTGTCAAAGCCCTTCAGGCAACAGGCAAACCAGTGATTTTAGTATTGTTATTTGGAAAACCTCACATCATTAGAGAATTAGAACCGCAAAGTTCTTCGATTCTACAGGCATATTTACCTGGTGATTTTGGAGGTGAAGCTATTACAGATGTTATGTTAGGAAAGGTAAATCCTTCTGGTAAATTACCCTATACCTATCCGAAATTTGATGGCGTCATTGAATATTATGATTATGTCAATTCCGAAACTAAGACAAACAAAACGGACGGATTAGCAATTGATCCACAATGGCCATTTGGTTTTGGATTAAGTTATACTACATTTTCATATTCCAACTTAAAAATTGATACATCAAATGCTAATAAAATTAAAGCATCCATTGAAATAAAGAATACCGGTATAATCCCAGGGAAGGAAGTAGTGCAATGGTTTATCACAGACGAATTTGCAAGCATAACACCTGCAAATAAGAAACTGAAAAAATTTGAAAAAATTGAATTAGCACCTGGAGAA
>CAZTFG010000013.1:19961-35897 GCA_964612725.1 uncultured Lishizhenia sp.
CAATTTAGTGAACCTATTTCAAATCAGTACCTTGATAATTATGAACCAGCGACCGGGCAAGTTTATTCTTTAATACCTAATTCAAATGAAGAGGATGTAAATCAAGCAGTTGAAGCTGCGGAAGATGCATTTCCTATTTGGTCCGGTTTGTCTATTGAAGAACGAAGTGCTATTTTAGTTAGGGTTTCTGAAGGAATAGAGCGTAGAATGGAAGAATTCGTTGCTGCTGAGTCAAAAGATAATGGTAAGCCTATTTCGCTAGCTAGATCTGTGGATATACCACGTGCTGTTTCCAATTTTCATTTTTTTGCTACAGCCATTTTGCACTTTTCATCCGAATCTCATTACATGGAAGGAGTTGGTGTAAACTTTACAACGCGCAAACCAATTGGTATTGTGGGATGTATTTCTCCTTGGAATCTACCCTTATATCTCTTTTCATGGAAAATTGCTCCTGCCTTAGCCGCTGGAAATTGCGTAATTGCCAAGCCATCTGAAATCACCCCTTATACTGCTTATTTACTTGGTGAAGTTTGTACAGAAGCGGGTATGCCTCCGGGTGTATTAAATATATTACATGGTTTGGGAGCAACTGTTGGTGATGCCATTGTAAAGCATCCAAAAATTAAAGCGATTTCATTTACTGGCGGAACGGCTACTGGAGAATATATCGCTCGGACTGCTGCTCCCATGTTTAAGAAACTTTCACTAGAATTAGGGGGGAAAAATCCATCTATCATCTTCGCCGATTGCGATTTTGAATCTATGCTTAGTACAACCATTCGTTCGTCTTTTGCCAATCAGGGTCAAATTTGTTTATGTGGTTCACGCATTTTTGTGGAAAGACCATTATATGAAAAATTCAAAACAGCGTTCGTTGAAAAAGTTTCAAATAGCTTAGTTTCATTTCCTTCAAATCCGAAAGCACACTTAGGTGCAGTTGTATCAAAATCACATATGGAAAAAGTACTTTCCTATATTGAGCTTGCTAAAGAAGAAGGAGGCACGGTTTTAACAGGCGGAAATCAAGTTCATTTAGAGGCGCCATACGATAATGGATACTACATTCGTCCTACAGTCATTGAGGGTCTGAGTTTTGATTGTAGAACCAACCAAGAGGAGATTTTTGGACCCGTTGTTACAATCACCCCATTTGATTCGGAGGAGGAAGCATTAATGATGGCTAATTCAACTAAATACGGATTGGCTGGTATCATTTGGACAAATGATTTAAAAAGAGCGCATCGCGTGGCTGATAAATTACAATCAGGAATTGTTTGGGTGAATTCTTGGCTAGTACGTGACTTGAGAACCCCATTTGGTGGAGTCAAAGCATCTGGTGTTGGTCGGGAAGGAGGATGGGAAGCGCTACGTTTTTTCACAGAAGCAAAAAATGTATTCATCAAATACGAATAAATGAAAAATCTATTCCTACTTTTTTTTGTTTTTAGTTTTTTTCAAATTCAAGCCCAATTAGATTTAAAAGAAATAATGAAGGGTCATGATTTTGTAGGACATTTGCCTGAAAATCATTACTGGAATGTGGATGGAACGCACATTTTATTTGATTGGAACCCTGATGCAGAACCAGGAAATTCTTTATACGCGTATTCTAATAAAGAAAAAAAAATAGTTAAAGTTGATCAAAAAAACTTCTCCATTCAAATTCCTTTTGATACTAAACAACGATTATTTGTAACGGTATATCATGCCCAAGATGGTACGCTTTATTCCTATAATACTAAATCACAGGTAATAAAGATCGTTTATCAAACAGAAGAACCTATTTCAGGTGTACAGCGCTTAACCGACCCAAACCTTGTATCATTTAGAATAGGAAACAATCTATTTTTGTATAATGCCATAGATGGATCAATTAAACAAATCACAAATATTTCAGAGGGAAGGGAAAAAAATAAACCAACTGACTCGTCCTTTTTAGTTAACCAACAAGCTGATCTTTTTCAATATGTTAAGGATCAAAAAAACCGGAAAGATTGGCGCAATAAAACTTATAAACCTGCTTTTTCACTTCCAAAAAAATGGTTTTTTGGTGATGGACAATTAGTGGATATACAAATTAATCCAAGTAGTCAATTCATAGGGATTCGTACTTCGATAGAACCAGAAACAAAATCTACACAAGTGGAAGACTATGTTACAGCGAGTGGTTATTCCAAATCAATTGTCGCACGCTCTAAAGTTTCCAATGATGAACCCACAATGAAATTGGCTATCCTTGATCGCGAAAAAGACACAGTCCAATGGGTCAATTTTGAAGAACTTCCATCCATTATAAAAAACGGGAAATTGCGTGACATTTTTATTCATTCGCTGCGTTTTTCTGAAAATTCACCAATAGCTTTATTTGATATTCGATCTGCCGATAACAAAGATCGTTGGATCGGTTTGCTTGAATTGAAATCACTTTCAATAAAATTAATTAACCATCAACACGATTCAGCATGGATTGGTGGACCCGGAATTTCCTCCTGGAACATGGAAGAGGGTGTGTTGGACTGGTTAATAGATGGGAAAACCTGTTACTTTCAATCAGAAGAATCTGGATTTTCGCATGTATATATCTATGAGTTGGAAACAAACAAAATCGAGCCCTTGACGAATGGAAATTTTGAGATACACGGAGTACAATTATCGAAGGAACGAAATTATTTTTTTCTATCTGCAAACAAAACTCGCCCCGGTAATCGAGATTATTACAAATTCGAAATTGCTACAAAATCATGGATTCCATTATTAACAGATTTTGGATATCATGACGTAGCTCTCTCACCCGACGAAAAACAAATGGCAATTCGTTATTCATCAGCCACTCAACCTTGGGAATTGTATATTGCACAGGCTTTAATGAATATTCCACTAAAAACCCAATTGACGTATTCTACAACTGAAAAATTCAAGCAATATTCGTGGAAAAATCCTGAGATCATTGAAATCAAAGGATCAGACAACAAATTGTTCTATGCACGTTATTACGAACCTAGAAAAGAACTAAAAAATGGAGCCGCAGTGATGTTTGTTCATGGTGCCGGTTATTTGCAAAATGCACATTACTATTGGAGCAATTATTTTCGTGAATACATGTTCCATAACTTACTTTTGGATTTAGGATACACCGTAATTGATGTGGATTATAGAGCAAGCGAAGGATATGGTAGGGATTACCGTACTGCAATTTATAGACACATGGGAGGACGAGATTTGGAAGACTTTATCGATGCCAAAAAATGGTTGGTTGAACAAAAACAAATCGATTCTAGTCGTATTGGTATTTACGGTGGCTCTTATGGTGGATTTATTACCTTGATGGGATTACTAACCAAACCAGGAGAGTTTGCGTGTGGAGCGGCATTACGTTCAGTTACAGATTGGGCGCATTACAACCATGAATACACCAGCAATATTTTAAATTATCCTCAATCAGATCCTGAAGCATATAGAAAAAGTTCACCCATTTATTTCGCTGAAAATTTAAAAGACCCTTTATTAATGTTACATGGTATGGTGGATGACAACGTGCAGTTTCAGGATGTTGTGAGATTGAGTCAACGCTTTATTGAATTAGGTAAAAAAAACTGGGAATTAGCTGTTTTTCCTGTCGAGAATCATGGTTTTAAGGAAGCTTACTCTTGGTACGATGAATACCGACGCATTTTAGAATTATTCGAAAAACACTTGAAAAAATGATTGTACGAGAATTAACAGGCTTGGAGGAAATGGTTGGCTATATTCATGTTTTAAATGAATTATATCCCGCACTAACCCAAGCAGAATATAAAGTAGATTTAGAAGAAATGCTTGCAAACAATTACGGACAAGTGGCCGTTTTTGATGGAGATGAATGCCTCGGTATCAGTGGGTTTTGGATAGGAAAAAAATTATGGTGTGGAAAGTATTTGGAATTAGATAATATCGTTGTTTGCCCTCAATATCGTTCAAAGGGCGTTGGAAAATTAATTATTGATTACCTAAGAAATAAAGCAGAATCTATCGGTTGCACCATGATGGCACTAGATTCATATACCACTAATTATAAAGCCCATAAATTATTTTATAATGAAGGCTTTGCACCACGCGGATTTCATTTCATTAATATTTTGGACGAAAAAGGAGTGAGGGGTTAAATATAATTATGATATGCGGTAATTCACACTCCTAAGTAAGGTAATAAGATCCTGACAAAATGAAATCAGCAATTTAGAACTAGTAAACTTGAATACCTCATCGGGAAGTAGCGCATTCATTTGACGATTAGTCCGAGATAAAGGTGGTAGCAATAGTTTCTATCTAATAAAAAATAGTAATTGCTTATAGTTCAAAATTACTCAAGTAATAACTTGGGTTTTTCATTAATCCACTTGGATATTCACATTAAAATGGGTCTTTATTAACCAAAAAATCCCCCTGGAAACCAGAGGGATTTTAATTAGCTTCAAACAAATCGTTAGTTTTTAACTATTCGATACGTTTTACCATGAATCGATACTAGATAAAGTCCAGTTGAATATTCACTCATATTAATCTCAACATTCCCTGCTAGGTAGTTATTTTCCATTAATAATTCACCCGCCAAGGACAATACTTGAACCTGAGCGTTTTCAGATAACGCTACATGAAGCATATCTGTAACTGGATTCGGATAGAATACTAAATTATCCATTTCGTTATCCGATAAACCAAGATCGCACAATGGATTATATACTTCTCCTGGCGAACCATCGGGACAACCAGCGAACCAGTTGGATCCATCACACATTCTACCTGTTGTAGAAAGTAACTCAAGGGTTTTTCCTAATCCATCTGCCTCTAAAGGCCATGGAGATTGATTTGAATAATTCACCGAAAAAATCAAACGATTAGATGGATTATAAATATGAATGCTTTCAGTAGACCCCAACCCAATGGCTGTTGGACCAACTACATTTGTAATCGCTGGGTGAATGCTAGAAAATAATAAAAGATCCTTTGCCAATACCAAATATCCGTTTGGATTTACAACAGTTCCTGAAGGAATAGTATAAATCGTATTCATCCCTGCATCGGTAACATACCAATTAGATAAATCAACTGGTTGAGTAGATAGAGAATGAATTTCAAACCAATCTCCTGCATCTGAAGTAGTTAGGGATTTATAATTAATTTCTGAAATTAATAAGGATGAATCACACGGGAAATAAGCTTCACCAGGTGATCCCCCAACACATCCTGCAAACCAAGCATTCGGATCGTTTGGAGATTGGGGAGCGCCTTCAAACTCTAAGGTTCTTCCGTCGCCATCGGTTCCTAGCGGCCAAGGTTGAGTTGTTGTGTAAGATATATGTAACACCTCATTATTGTTATGGTCTTTAAGAAAAATAGTTTCTGTTGTATTATTCAATGAAAAACCTAATGGGCCTGTAAATGAAGTTACAGAAGGATATTGAGCATGAAACTGAGCCGTATCTCGAGCAACAACTATATACCCATTTGCTGGAATCTTTGTATTTAAAGGAAAGGTATAATTATTAAAATATGAACTATCAGAAAGAGTCATTCCACCTATATTTAGCTCTACGTTCAATTTGTTATGTAGCTCAATCCAGTCATCACTATCTATAGAATTTTCTGCATTTACCATGATTTCACTAACTTCAATCGCGTCAGAAACTGCATTTCCAGTAAACCAAGCCGTGAAAGCCGAATTTACAGTTGGAGTAATTGATAAATCCGCTGAATAATTGTTTGATGTAAATAACGAATTTGGTCCCCAATGATTAAAGGTATATCCTGGGTTTGCAATTGCTGTAATTTTAACTGGAACTCCTTTAAAATAAACTCCTGACCATGGATATTGAATTTCACTTGGTTCAATAGTAGAAATATGTATTCTACCTGCACCAGCCGGTTGAACATCTAAGGTATATGTTACTTGTCCTGTAAGTGAAAAATGACTTTGAACCACGTTTCTTGCACCTGTAATTCTACTTTGATTCCAATTAAGCATGTTGGTCATTGTGTTCAAGAAATTAGTCATATTTCCACTCCAACGTGTATGGTGTCTTGGAATCCAAGGTGCCACTTCATTTATCATTGAGTTTCCAACATTTTGAACGTTGCTTTGTTGCCATGTAGTATTAATTAAATCCGCATAACGGTTAATAAAATAATTCAAGTATTGAGGATTAGCTAGAAGTTTGCCACAAATCACATCCATGTGAACAAAAGAATTGTTTGTTGCATGCGTTAAAAAATTATCATTTGGAGTTGGACCATATAAACCATATCCAAAATCTAAGTCCATTAACATCATTCTCCATTTTTCTCCAGGAACGTTCCAGTATTTTATATTATTCGCCTGCGTATTACTCCAATCACCATTACCATAGTAAGTTTCTGCTATGATGTAATCTGTGAAATTTTGAAGGTCAATTAACGAATCAGCCAAACTATAAAAAGTAGGACTTGCTGGGTCTGCCGCAACAATTGCATTATACATTGGCCAAAAATTATCTAAAGTACCATCGTTAACATTCAAACCTTCTAAATAATTTTCAGTTAAAACCGTAACACTGTCAGACGGAAAACCATGGTTATTCTCTACATAATCGTTATTCAAGGTTTCTCTTAATTCATACTCACCGAAATATTGACCATTTAAGAATACAATTACAGGAGTATAGCCCATATAATCATTATGAGTGCCTTTAGTCAATCGTTGCATAAATGCATCTCTCATTCTACTACCACCATAATCATTCCCACCATTTCGAAGATTGAAATCTTTGTATTTTGTAATATATGGTTTGTCCGGAATTAATGGGAAATTAATCTTATTCATACCGTAATCGTCGCGGCACTTAACACGGAAGCTTTTCTGAGGCTGTGCCCTAGACCATCCACCATGAATTTTCAATCCAATAGCACCCTCAAATTTCTGAGTACTATCCGTTGCTAAATATTCTATATATGAATAGCGCTCCCAATCTTCCCAGAAATTTGCTCCGAAATAAGGATAATTAGGATTGTAATCATTTGGTCCAAGGACATAAATACCCGTTTGTGTATCATATAAATTCACTGAATCTGATGAAATCGAAATCACAGGCAACCCAATATATGCTTCATTTATTAAGAATGTATTTTTCTCCACTAAACTTGGTAACACCAAATTGGCAGGATCAAAACAACGCGCTGAAATAATAGTTGTTGCAACAATAGTTATTGAATCAGTATAAAGAGTTGAGGTAGCCGATGGAATATCACCATTTGTGGTATATCGTATTTGAGCATTCGGATCAATACTTGAGAGCGCAATTTTAAAACCTGAAGCATAAATACCGGCTGGTTTTGAAACTATTGGTTTACTTAAAAATGCGGTAAAACAAGAGGCATCATTCGTATCGGCAGGAGTTGGATTTGGACTAATACACCATGAAGTTGAATTAAAATTATAGGAATTATTCACCGGTAAAAGCGGAATTGTCACTTGTGCCAAAGCAATACCTCCTGCAGAAGTTAAAAATAATTGATCGGCAGAATTAAGGGTAAAGTTTGTATGCCAAGCGTCTGTAGCATTAAGATTCATCCAAGGTAAAGTTGGGGAGAATGTAAATGTAGAACTTTCAAATCCAGCTGCTAAATAGGCATTGCTCGTTAAATCAGTAGAATTAGCAGCAGTATTATGTACTTGTATAGCCAATACGTTTTCACCATTAACAAGTAAATTTGATAATTGAGTTAGATTTATTTCATAATCATCAATAGCTAACCCCTGATATCCATTTGCCTCATGGCTAGTGGCCAATGTATTAAAAGGAGTGATAACTCCAGTAGTTCCCAAATTGGCCCGAGCAATTTCAACTCCATTGATATAAGCAACAAATCCATCATCATAATCCATATAAAGGATTAATCGCTTAATATCACTGACATTAGTTAAAGTAAAAGGTTTTCTTATGTATACGCTTGTTGCAGTTGCTATTGTTGTGCCGTCATCACCATCACCGAAACCAATACCACCTATTCCTGATTGCCATCCATTTAAAATTGCACCCGGAGACCTCCAACTTGGATCCGGTTCAGTTGTTGGAACGATATAATTCCATGTTTCATTGGCCTTAATTACTGCCTCGTAGTGATCAATAGTAGGAATTCTATTTTTTCCACTAGCAAAAATCAATTTATGTTCGCCACTAGCTAAGGTGTAATTTGGACATAACCATTTGAAAGGCATTAAAGGATCATCACTTAATCCATAGCCATTAATATTAACATCATTAGGACTTAAATTGCGGATTTCAAACCAATCTTCATAAGAATTGTCTTCATCGGCAATAGTGCTAATATTTGTAACAGATACTTCACTTAATTCAACTTGAGAGAAAAAAGATGGTAATATTGTTAATAGAAAAAAGAAAGAAAATAGTTTTTTCATGTAATAAAAATTTGCGCTAAAGTACTTGTTTTACAACGAATAATCTAATTGTTTTAAACTTTCACTTGGTAAATTAAAAAAGAAAATGTGTTAACTTATTATTAACTAATTGTTTACATATCACCTGATTAAAAGTTGTTTAGTTAAACAATTCCGTCATTACATTTCCACGTGAAAGATTGGCTAAATGCATCACTTCTGAAATCGTAGCATGGATATCTATTAATGATCGGTTTTTTGAGAGTTTAAGGTTTTTCTTAAAATCAGGTCCAATGGCATACAACATGATGTGTCTACATCCTTCACAATCATCTCCATGGTGTTGAAAATTTGTGGTATGTCGACCATGATCATTGGTTACAAAAAGAGTTGTTTTTCCCGCCATTTCTGGATCCTGTTGTATGGTATTCCACAATTGATAAACATATTCATCACTCTTTTTTATAGAAGTTAGATAGGCAGACCAATTGTTTTGATGCCCAAAATAATCCGGGTCTTTTAAATTGATTAACAACAAATTAGGCTTATGTTTTGAAATTGTTTTTGTTGCATGTGCCATTGTGATTGAGTCACTTCTGTATCCTGTAAAGTTCCCCTGTATCCCACAATCTGTTTTAGGCTGGTGTAAATTTTTCCATTTTTGTTGAGAACAATTTCCTAATACCTCTAATTTATCCTTGCTTGAAATAATCCAAGCACTATTAGTTAATAATGGGTATTTACTCATCCAATCTTGAAAGTAGGAATGAAATGAGGGGAGTTCTTGTCCTGAATTATTAATATTGTTTTCATAATATCCGGTTGTTATAGCCACATGTCCATTTGTGGTATTCGTGGTTCCAGCATTATAAAAAGTAGTATTAACTACCCCTATATTTTCAAAAAAACCATGTAAAAATGGAATATTCTCATAGGTGGAATCTCCCCAAGTTTCAGAATAACGTGCACCATCAATGACTACAACAATACAGTATTTTGTAGCATATTCTCTTTCTTTAACCTTATCCTTTGTACAAGAAAAGAAAAGCATACAAACAAGTGCCAAAAGGAAAGACTGAAACATGCGTAAAAATAACAAAAACATAATTAGAAGTGATTTTTAGTTAAAAAAATACAGAAACTCCATCTTTCCTTTTTAGCGTTTTCAATGAATATTCATAGCACTTTGATTATTATTTCGTTATATTAATTTAATATTCTTATTGTAAATTTGACAGATTATGTATTTTTAGTTCATTTAAAATGACTCGACTTTCAATATTCTCTTTTTTATTTTTTATTATTTCAGAAAGTTTTAGTCAAACTTTTACATTTAATTATACCGGAGCCCAACAGCAATGGACAGTTCCAGCTGGTGTTACAAGTGTTAATTTAACCGTAGCAGGAGCAAAAGGAGGAGGAACTAACGGTGGTAATGGTGCGGTAATTACAAAAAATTGTTTTTCAGTTACTCCAGGACAAATTTTATATATCCGAGTAGGGGGAATGGGAACCCAAGGTGCCAATTCAGGAGGATGGAATGGCGGAGGCACAGGACATAATTCAACAGGATCTGCAACCTATAGATCTTGGGGTGGCGGTGGAGCCAGTGATATTAGAATTGGTGGAACAGCTTTAAATAATAGAGTAATAGTAGCAGGAGGAGGCGGTGGTCGAAGCGGTGGATCAGGTCCAGTTTGTGGAGGTGCTGCAAACTGTAATAATGGAGCTGCTGGTTGCTCTACATTTGGATCTGGTGGTGGCGGTGGAACTCAAATTGCAGGTGGCGCAGGTGGAACACCTTGGGCAGGAACCCCACCAGGAGGGCAAGCAGGAGCTCTAGGTCAAGGAGGTCAAGGAGGATACTGGCAAACTGCCTCTGGCGGTGGTGGTGGTGGTGGTTTATATGGTGGTGGCGGTGGTGGAAATGATGGATGCTGTACCGGAGGAAATGGCGGCGGCGGCGGCGGCGGCGGATCATCCCTTGTTCCCGCTGGTGGAACGTGCGTTGCTGGAGGAAATGGGAATAATGGATACATTACAATAACTGTTTCAACTTTACCTGGTGTAACCGCAACAAATACAGGGCCTTACTGTCCTGGACAAACTATTCAATTAAATGCAACTGGAGGTGGAACCTATTCTTGGACGGGTCCAAACGGCTTTTCCTCTACCCTTCAAAATCCTACAATTCCAAATCTAACGGCTACAAATGTTGGAACTTATACCGTTACCGTTACAAATAGTGGGTGTTCCGCAACCGCTACTACAACTGTCGTTTTAAATACAGGTCCAACTGTAAATTTAACACCATCAAATACAGCTTGCTCTTCTGCAACAAATGGAACTATTGATGTTGTTGCTAATTCAGGAAATCCAGGATATAATGTATCTTGGACTGGGCCAGCAAATGGTAATCCGACAGGTATAGAAATTGCAACGAACGGATCAAATTATCTAATACAATCTCTTCCGGCTGGTACCTATACTATAACCGTTACTGGAACAAATCTTTGTGCAACTACCACAACTACCACAATTAATACCAATCCCAGTGTAACTGGGTCTGCAACCTTTACATCGCCATTATGTAATGCTGGGTCTGACGGAACAATTAACGTAACTGCTTCAAGTGGAATTCCTCCTTATCAAGTTAGTTGGACTGGACCTTCTTCAGGTAATCCTGGTGGAGATGAAATTACAACATCTGGTGGAGCTTTTATTATTTCAGCAATTCCTTCAGGAACTTACAATATAACCATAACAGATGCCGTAGGTTGTGTATTTACATTTTCTTCTAATGTTACAGAACCTTCATTATTGGTTGCAACTGCAACTAATTCATCTGTACTTTGTAATGGTGGAGCGTCAGGAGCTGTTACCGGAACCGCTACAGGAGGAACGGCACCGTATGATATGAGTTGGATGGGACCTAATACTGGTAACCCTGCCGGAACGGAAATAAATACAGATGGTGGTTCTTATACAGTAAATGGTGCGCCAGCCGGTGCCTATACACTCACTATGACGGATGTAAATGGATGTACAACAACAACAACAACAACCTTGATGGAGCCTTTACCATTAAGTGCATCAAACACAAATACGCCTGCACTGTGTAACGGAAGTGCTGATGGAACAATTACTGTAACCGCAACGGACGGAACACCAGCATATAATGTTAGTTGGGCTGGCCCTGCTTCTGGTGATCCAGTAGGGAATGAGATTACAACGAACGGAGGAAATTATACAATTACAGGATTATCCGCTGGCAGCTATACAATTACCGTTACCGATTTAAATGGTTGTATTACCACCACAACTTCAACCATTGCCCAACCTGTTTCTTTAACCGCCTCTACAACAAATACGGCTGCGCTTTGCAATGGTAGTGCGGATGGAACAATTACGGTTACGGCAAATGATGGAACTCCTTCTTACAACGTGAGTTGGACAGGGCCCGTTTCGGATGACCCGGCTGGATCTGAAATTTCTTTAAGTGGCGGAAATTATACCATTTCAGGAGCATCTGCAGGCACGTACACAATTACAGTAACCGATTTAAATGGTTGTACCGCAACTACTACTTCCACTATTATTGAACCGGTTGCTTTAACTGCCTCTGCATTAAATACTTCTGTTCTTTGTAACGGGGGAGCTACGGGTAGTGTTTCTGGAACTGCAACGGATGGAACAGCTCCATATAACATGAGCTGGACAGGTCCATTAACTGGAGACCCTGCTGGAACAGAAATTTTAACTTCAGGTGGAACGTTCTCTGTTAATAATGCACCAGCTGGAAGTTATACTTTAACTATGACAGATGCTAATGGGTGTACAGCAACCGCAACAACAACTATCATTGAACCAAGTTCATTATCTGCTGCTGCCATAAATACTTCTACCCTTTGCAATGGAAGTTCGGATGGAACCGTAACTGGAACAGCAACTGGAGGAACTGCTCCGTATGATATGAGTTGGACAGGACCTAATACTGGTAACCCTGCTGGAACTGAAATAAATACAGATGGTGGTTCTTATACAGTAAATGGTGCGCCCGCTGGTGCCTATACACTCACCATGACGGATGCTAATGGATGTATGGCAACAGCAACAACAACCTTGTTAGAGCCATTGCCATTGAACGCAACGAACACCAACACACCTGCGCTTTGTAACGGTAGTGCGGATGGAACAATTACCGTAACCGCAACGGATGGAACAGCTGGCTATAATGTTTCTTGGACGGGACCATCTAATGATGACCCTTTAGGAACGGAAATTAGTATCAGTGGTGCCACTTTTACAATAAATAATTTAAATCCCGGTACCTATACAATTACCGTTACCGATTTAAATGGATGCATTACGACCACATCTTCAACCATTACCCAACCTGTTTCTTTAACTGCTTCTTCAACAAATACGGCTGCGCTTTGCAATGGTAGTGCGGATGGAACAATTACGGTTACGGCAAATGATGGAACTCCTTCTTACAACGTGAGTTGGACAGGGCCCGTTTCGGATGACCCGGCTGGATCTGAAATTTCTTTAAGTGGCGGAAATTATACCATTTCAGGAGCATCTGCAGGCACGTACACAATTACAGTAACCGATTTAAATGGTTGTACCGCAACTACTACTTCCACTATTATTGAACCGGTTGCTTTAACTGCCTCTGCATTAAATACTTCTGTTCTTTGTAACGGGGGAGCTACGGGTAGTGTTTCTGGAACTGCAACGGATGGAACAGCTCCATATAACATGAGCTGGACAGGTCCATTAACTGGAGACCCTGCTGGAACAGAAATTTTAACTTCAGGTGGAACGTTCTCTGTTAATAATGCACCAGCTGGAAGTTATACTTTAACTATGACAGATGCTAATGGGTGTACAGCAACCGCAACAACAACTATCATTGAACCAAGTTCATTATCTGCTGCTGCCATAAATACTTCTACCCTTTGCAATGGAAGTTCGGATGGAACCGTAACTGGAACAGCAACTGGAGGAACTGCTCCGTATGATATGAGTTGGACAGGACCTAATATTGGTAACCCAGCTGGAACTGAAATAAATACAGATGGTGGTTCTTACACAGTAAATGGTGCGCCGGCTGGTGCCTATACTCTCACCATGACGGATGCTAATGGATGTACGGCAACAGCAACAACTAATTTAACGCAACCTTTGGGAATAACGTTAAGTGCAATTTTAACACCTCCACTTTGCAACGGGGCAACAAATGGTTCTATTTCAATTAGTTCAACAGGTGGAACGGCAGGTTATGATTTATCGTGGACTGGACCAGTCTCTGATAATCCTATAGGTTTAGAAATTAATGTTGATGGAGGGAGTTTTTCAATAACTAATTTGAGCGCAGGTACATATACCATTACTGCTACAGATCAGAATGGATGCCTAGATTCAATAATAAGTACCTTGGTACCTCCACCCTCTCTAACATTTACAGCAACTCCCTCAGCTATTTTATGTAATGGAGGAAATGGTTCCATTTTGATAACTGCTTCCAATGGAACTCCTGGTTATGACGTTTCTTGGAACGGACCAGTAATAGGTAATCCTAACGGCACAGAAATAAATGTTAGTGGAGGATCTTTTACCATTCCAGCGCTGACAGCGGGTAGTTATCAGCTAACAGTAACAGATCAAAATGGATGTTTTGATAGTTCAAGTGTAGTAATAATTGAACCAACATTAATTCAAGCAACTAGTGTCGAAACTACGACATTATGCCAAAACTCAACGGATGGAACGACTCAAATAACGGTTTCAGGAGGAATAGCACCTTATAATATTTCATTAACGGGAAATGTTACATTAAATCCGAGTGGAAATGAAATTTCGATTTCAGGAGGAACTTATACTTTTAACAACCTGGCAGCTGGTAATTATACAGCCAATATTACGGATGCAAATAACTGCACATCAACTCTAACTATTACAATTCTTGCCGGTAATATTTTACCAGTAATTACTTTGGTCGGCGATACAATTTGTACAGGTCAATCCACCACATTAAGCGCAAGTGCAACACCAGTTGGTGGAACATTCCTATGGGGCAATGGAACATCAAATTCGTCGATAACCGTTTCACCAATAGTCACCACTCCTTATGCCGTGCTTTATAATTATAGTGGATGTTTGGCTCAATTAACCGTTTCTGTTGTTGTTAATCCTATTCCAACAGTGTCTGTAGCCAATGTAACTATTTGTGAAGGTCAATCTGCTTCATTAACCACTTCATCTCTACAACCTGCGGGTGGCACATTACTTTGGTCTTCTGGTGAAACCACCCCAAGTATATCAGTTTCACCGTTGGTTAATACAACTTATTCTGTAGTCTATACATTGAATGGCTGTTCTAGTCCACAAACATCGGCCACAGTTACTGTTAACCCAGTCCCACAAATCACCATAAATAACGTTACAATTTGTGAGGGTGATGCAACAACCTTAACAGCAACTCCTGATTTGATTGGCGGTACAATTCAATGGTCACCAAATGGAGAAACAACCTCAACAATTAATGTGAATCCTTCAAGCTCAACGAGTTACTCAGCAATTTACACATTAAATGGTTGCCCTAGTAATTCGGTTTCTGGATTGGTTACTGTAAATCCTATTCCTGTTGTTTCAATTACAGGAAATAATTTACTAGGCTGCGCTCCTCTTTCAACAACTCTGTGGAATAATTCAATCAATGCAAGTCAATCTACTTTAACACAATGGTACGTAGATGGTAATCCAACCGCAATTGGTGATACCATATCCTTACCTTTTGGAAATGCTGGTTGCTATGATATAACTCTTGAAATGACTTTGAATGGTTGTACAGGTTCTCAAAATTATTCAGACTTTGTTTGTGTTGAGGGAATCCCTTCGGCAAATTTCACGACCGATGTGAACGCATTTACACAGCCATCCCAAAATGTTTCTTTCTCTAATAATTCTATTGGGGCGACACAATACATATGGAATACAGGGGATGGAAACACTTACACTACAGAGGATTTATCACATCTATTTAGCAATACTGGAAATGGGTATACCATCTGGCTGACTGCTATTTCTGACTTAGGATGTATAGATAGTACATCTATAAGTATTCCTTTTATGCAAGATATAATATTCTATATTCCAAATTCATTTACACCTGATGGTGATGAATTTAACAATATGTTTACTCCTGTATTTACCACTGGTATTGATTCTCACACCTTTGAAATGACCATTTTTAATAGATGGGGTGAAATTGTTTTTGAAACCCAAGATCCGCAAATTGGATGGGATGGTTCCTATGGAAATCAAGGTCTTGATGTTCAATCAGGCGTTTATACTTATAAAATTTCATTCAAAACCCCTCAATTGGATGATCGTAGACAAATTGTCGGACACGTAAGCCTAATTAAATAAATATTCTTTGTTAAAATAAAAAACCCTTGAAGATCAAGGGTTTTTTGAGGTCTCGTCCGGATTCGAACCGGAGTAGACGGTTTTGC
>CAZTFG010000014.1:0-35519 GCA_964612725.1 uncultured Lishizhenia sp.
CTTTTTCAAAAGATTTTCGTCCATTTCTTTCAGCTCCTGTTTTTGAGGATTGTTCTTTTAAACTTACTCAAAATATGGAAGTCACCATTGAAATGATATATTGATTTTTTTCTACGTTCTACTTAGTTAGTATCTTAGCGCATCAAAATTTAAATAATGGCAACTATTATTGCAGAACGTGAAAGTGAATTGCTTTCTAAAGACCTTTTGATTCGTGCGTTTAAATTAATGTGCACGGCCAAAACAATGGCTGAAAAATATGAAGCTAATAAAGAGGTTACTGCAAAATATGTTCATGCAACTTCTCGGGGTCATGAAGCCATACAAATTGCAATGGCAATTCAGCTAAAACCCCAAGATTGGGTTTCACCCTATTACAGAGATGATAGTATATTATTAGGTATTGGGTTGTCGCCTTATGAATTAATGCTGCAGGTTTTTGCTAAAAAAAATGATCCGTTTTCTGGAGGTAGAACATATTATTCTCATCCATCTTTAAATCGGGAGGATGTACCAAAAATAATTCATCAATCCTCAGCTACAGGTATGCAGGCTATTCCAACAACGGGAATTGCTATGGGAATTCAATTCAAGGAGAAACAAGGGCTTTCACCTGATTATAACGGAGAAAACCCAATAGTTGTATGTTCTCTTGGTGACGCCTCATGTACAGAAGGAGAAGTTTCTGAGGCATTGCAAATGGCATCTTTAAAGCAGTTTCCCATTTTGTTTTTAGTCCAAGATAATGATTGGGATATATCCGCAAATTCTAAAGAAACACGATCTCAGAACATGGCTGAATACGCTTCGGCTTTCAAGGGTATAGAGGTTCGGTCAATTGATGGAAGTAATTTTGAAGAATCATTTAATACGGTAAATGAAATTTTCCAATTGATTCGAAAAGAAAGAAGACCGTTTGTTTTACATGCGAAAGTTCCTTTGCTTGGCCATCATACATCAGGTGTTCGCAAGGAATGGTATCGTGATGATTTGGATGAAGCGGCGACTAGAGATCCTTATCCAAAAATGAAGGAGCTATTAAGAAATAATGGGGTAGGTGAAGCTGATTTTATTCTTATTGAAGCCGACGTAAGAAAATTCATTGATGACGAATATAATAAAGCAATCACAGCAGAAGATCCAGACCCATCGAGTGTAACGGATTTTATTTTTGCACCAACAGAAATTACAGAGGAAAAAGGAGAGCGTGAACCTGCCGGTAAGAAGAAAACGGTCATGGTGGATTCTGCTTTATTCGCAGTTAGAGAATTAATGCAAAAACATCCAGAGTCATTATTGTATGGGCAAGATGTTGGTGGTCGTTTAGGAGGTGTTTTTAGGGAGGCAGCCACTCTGGCTCAGACGTTTGGTGAGAATCGTGTATTTAATACACCCATTCAGGAAGCGTTTATTATTGGATCAACGGTTGGAATGTCTGCAGTTGGTTTAAAGCCAATTGTTGAGGTACAGTTTGCAGATTATATTTGGCCCGGCTTGAACCAATTATTTACTGAGGTTTCACGATCATACTATTTATCGAATGGTAAATGGCCCGTAAGTTGCCTTATTCGAGTTCCAATAGGTGCATATGGTTCAGGTGGACCTTACCATTCTTCAAGTGTGGAATCCGTATTGACAAATATTCGTGGCATCAAGGTGGTTTATCCGTCAACGGGTGCAGATTTAAAAGGATTGATTAAAGCTGCGTTTTATGATCCGAATCCTGTGGTCATGTTGGAACATAAAGGATTGTATTGGTCAAAAGTGCCAGGAACGGAAGGCGCTATGTCTATTGAGCCAGATGAAGATTACATAATTCCACTCGGAAAAGGAAGGGTTGTTCAGGAGGCGAATGACGATATGATTAAACAAGGAAAAAGTTGTTGCATCATCACCTATGGTAGGGGAGTGTATTGGTCAATTTCGGCTTCTGAAATGTTTAAAGATCAAGTTGAAATCATTGACCTACGCACATTGAATCCACTGGATATGGAGTTGATAAATGCAACGGTAAGGAAACATAACAAAGTATTGTTGGTGACGGAGGAATCAATTGAAGCTACTTTTACATTGGGAATAGCTGGTCGAATTCAACGAGATAATTTTCTATATTTAGATGCGCCTGTCATGGTAGTTGGATCTGTTGATACACCGGCAATACCTTTAAACTCAACCTTGGAAGCGGCATTATTAACGAATACCGATAAGGTAATGGAAAAATTGAGTGACTTACTTAATTATTAATTTCAATTTTATTTCAATCATTTCTTTACATTTTTATTTGTTCGACCCAAGAATGATTAAATTTGTAACAGAAAGAAATGGAAGAAAATAAAGTAATACCACCCAATAAATTTAAAACATACCTGATTTTTACTAAATTCAGGTTGTCCTCATTAGTTATCTTGTCTGCTATTGCAGGTTATTTATTTGCCGGTGGTAAGGATTTGATCGAATTGATATTATTGACTTTTGGTGGGGTTTTTGTCACAGGTGCGTCCAACGGTGCTAATCAAATTTGGGAACAGCATTTGGATAAATTAATGAACCGTACCAATCGAAGACCACTTCCTCAAGGGTGGATGTCTAATTCAGAGGCTTATACAGTTGTAATTGTGAGCTTGGTGTTAGGGACATTGCTCTTGTACATGATCAATTTATATTCGGCTGCATTAGGGTTGTTTGCTTTTGTGTCTTACGTTTTTATTTACACGCCAATGAAGCAGGTTACTCCTTGGGCAGTGTTGATTGGTGCTTTTCCGGGTGCCATACCTCCTTTTTTAGGAGCGATCGCGGCTACAAATCAATTTGGGCTTTTACCTGGTGTTTTGTTTTTTGTTCAGTTTACATGGCAATTTCCACATTTTTGGGCTATTGCTTGGATTTTACATGAAGATTACCAGCGAGCTGGTTTTTATCTTTTGCCTTCTAAGACGGGCAAGACAAAAAATTCAGCGTTTCAAATCATGGTATATTCCTTAGCGTTGATTCCATTTAGTCTAATACCATGGTTAATGGGGTGGTGTGGAACGGTAACCCTTGTTCTAGCTTCAGTAATTGGAATTTTGTTCTTCTTATATTCCTATAAGTTGTTTCTTTCCTGTGATGATAAAGATGCGCGTAAACTTATGTTTGCTTCGTTTGTTTATTTACCAATAATACAATTCGTTTATGTTTTTGATAGGTTAGAGCCTATTTTACCAAAATAATATAAGTTATGAGACCAGATTACAGTAAAGAGTTAGACCCTGAGGTTCGGGTGAAAATGAAAAAGAATCTTGTTTATGTTGGTATTTTTAGCGTAGTAATGCTTTTTGCAGGATTTACCTCCGCTTACATTGTCTCCATGGGAGATTCTTTTTGGTTGAAATACCCATTACCAACTTATTTTTGGATTAGTACTATAGTTATCTTTTTAAGCAGTATTTTTCTTGAAATTGCTATTCGCAAAGGGTTGAATAAAAATAAGACAGGAATCCGTTTGTTTATTTCAGCCACGCTTATTTCAGGATTAGCTTTCATGTATTTTCAATTTAAAGGATATGGAGCGTTAATCGATAACGGAATCCATGCGGCAAATAATCATATTATGGTTGTTGATGGAAGATATGGTGATTATTATCAAATTAAATACAAGGGGGAAATATTAGAGGTTGACGGAAATAATTATTTCTATCAAGGAAAGGTCATGAGTGAAAGTGATTATAACTTGATGGTAGGATTCATGAAACAATTTATTGGTGTCACTCCTTCAAAATTAATTAAAACAAAACCGAGCCCTTTATTTGAGTTGATTTATACTGAAAAGCCAGTTACAGTGTTGAATGAAAAATTAGTCTTTTCAGATTCAACAGAATTAAAATATGTCGATCAATTGCGGTTATCCCAATTAGCTCAAAACATCATAGATAAACGGGTTGATTTTTTTGTTCGCGGAAAATTCGGAGCTGATTTCCAATTGTTTTACAAAGGAAAGGAATTAGAGTATAAGAATAGAAATATGTATTTCGAAGGTAAAAAATTATCGAAATACCTTCAAATTAAAGCGCTGGAAACAGCAGATGCTGCGTCATCCTACTTGTACATATTAACTTTTGTTCATTTGCTACATATTTTGGTGACTGTATTTTATTTAATTAGACTCACAATTCGCTCTTTTTCAGGAGTATATGACAATGGAGACGTATTAAGTTTAAGGCTTGGAGCAATTTTCTGGCATTTTTTAGGTATTCTTTGGGGGTATTTGTTGTTATTTTTGCTTTTTATTCACTAAACTTGCAAAAAAATTCTATCTAGTATGGCAGGTCATTCAGCGCATGTAGATGCTTCTACACTTTGGGGAGGGAAAGAATCTCCTTTCCAAACAAGTTATGGTAAATTAATGATGTGGTTTTTCCTTGTGTCAGATGCACTGACATTTGGAGGGTTATTAATTGCTTATGGTTTCACTAGGCATGATGCACAAGAGGCTTGGCCTATTGGTGAGGAAACCTTCAATTCTTTGCCATTTTTGGGGCATGGATATCCACTGTTGTACGTAGCCTTGATGACATTTATATTAATCGTTTCCTCAGTTACTATGGTACTTGGTGTTGAAGCTGGTCATAGAATGGACAAAAAAGGGGTAGTAAAATGGATGATTGCTACAATTATCGGAGGTTTTTTCTTTGTAGGTTCCCAAGCATGGGAATGGTACCATTTTATTCATGGATCTGAATTTGGTAAAATTGAATTGGCCGATGGCTCTCAAGCTATTGTTAAAGGTCATTTTGGTGAAATCCAAAACTTTACTGTTGTAACTCCTGGGCACCACCATAAAAAAGGAGATGTTGTGACAGAAGACTTAATGCATGAATTTCAACATGCAGCAGAAGTCGGCAACCTGAAAGATGGTATGATAAAACTACACGATGGTTCAGTTGCTAAAATTAATAAAAGTGCTGATGAGCACATGGAGTTGATCATTAAAAAGAATGGTAAGTCGAATAAAGTAGGAACTAAAATAGAAGGTAAAAAAGCGGAAGAAATGTATTACGCATCGTTGTACAGTGGAACGCCGAACAAAGTGATATATGGAGCAAACCTTCAACAAAATGAATACGGCCCTCAACAATATGGACAATTCTTCTTCTTTATCACTGGTTTCCACGGATTCCACGTATTTTCTGGGGTAATTATTAATATTATCATTATGATCGGTGTTGTTCTTGGGACATATCACAAAAGAGGTCATTATGAAATGGTTGAGAAAACAGGTTTATATTGGCATTTCGTAGATTTAGTTTGGGTGTTTGTATTTACATTCTTCTATTTAGTATAATTGATTAACGATTAAAAAGAAATATAATGGAAAGAGACGACGTTATAGAATATTCATTGCATACGCATCATGATGAAGCGCATGGAAAAAAAATTCGTAAAAAAATCTGGTTTGTAACTGCTTTGCTTACAGCAATTACTGCGGTAGAGGTTGCATTAGGAGCATTCATCAAACAAGGTTCTGATATTTGGCCTATGGTAAAA
This sequence comes from uncultured Lishizhenia sp., assembly GCA_964612725.1. GTDB lineage: Bacteria > Bacteroidota > Bacteroidia > Flavobacteriales_D > Crocinitomicaceae > UBA952. The sequence continues at coordinate 5,524 of CAZTFG010000014.1, forward strand.
TGGTCTTTTATTGTAATGACCATAGTGAAGGCTGGTTATATTGTTATGGTATTTATGCATTTAGGAGATGAGAAAAAAACATTGAGAAATGTAATATTAATTCCATATTTCTTATTTATATTATATTTGATTTTTATTGCACTTTGGGAGGCATTGGCAGTTAATGAGGCTCTTCAACAAAATGCATTTTAATTAAGATGAAAAAATCAGTCTCTGGAATAAATGTCAGGGCGATACTTGCAACACTATTAGTATTTGGACCAGCTCTTTTGTTGGTTTTTATTGGAACGAGAGGTTGTGAGCATAATTTTAAAGAATTAGATGATTATGGGGCTGCGGTCCCATATTCTTTTTTAGACGTTTCTGGTAAAAAAAGAAACTATAAAGAATTCGAGAACTCCATAGTTTTAGTAACAACTATTCAGGAATCCTGCCCAGATACTTGCTCCATATCCTTTTGGCATCTTGATCAAATAATCTATCAACATATTAGAAAGAACAAATCAAAAAAATTGAAACAAGTTCGATTAATTTCATTTGTTACTGATGGAAAGGGGAATGGTGTGAAAGATTTAAAATTTGCTCATGCCTTACTTAAAGAACGCGTAGAAGGTTATGATTCATCTTTGTGGATTTTGGCTAGTGGTGATGTTAAGGGTTTATACAATTTCAAAAGTAACGGTAAATCGCTACTAGAGAAAGGTCCAACCTATTTTGGAGGTGAGTATTTCCAAGAGATTATTTTATTGCTTGATAAGAAAAATCATTTGCGAATGGCATTGAGCGGAAATCAAGAAGGGATGATTCGGAGAATGAAAGAGCATTTGGCCCTTCTACAAAAACAATACGACAAAGGTACTGCCGAACAAAAATAATGTATTGCTGTTTTTAATTTATGCGATTTATATTCTTTATACTATCCATTTTTTTTCTTATTTCATGTGAACAAGAAAAGGTAATTAAAAGGGCTTTGCCTATTCTTGGGGAATATGATTTAGAATATAAAACGATAAATGGTGAAAAATCAGTGGATACGGTATATCATACCATTCCAGAATTTAAGTTTTTAAACGAAGATTCAGTTTGGAAAACAAATACTGATTTTAAGAACAAGATTTGGATTGCTGAGTTTTTCTTTGCTACTTGTCCAACCATTTGTCCTGTGATGAATTCCCAATTGAAAAACTTGAACAGAGAGTTAACAAATTACCAAGAGCATATCCAATTTCTATCATTTACAATTAACCCTAAACATGATACTCCTAGTGTTTTAAAAGGATACAAGAAGAAAACGGGAATCCTAGCAAAAAACTGGTCGTTTTTAACAGGGGATGAGGCTGAAACGCACAAACTTGGAATTGAAAATTTTTTGACTTTTGCAGGCAAAGACGATGAAGCAGAAGGAGGATATGCCCATTCGGGTTCTTTTACATTAGTAGATAAAGAAGGTCGAGTACGTGGGGTTTATCGTGTAACGGATGTTGATGGCAAGCCAGATATGGGCGAATATAAAAGAATGAAAATTGAGGTCTTAAAATTATTAAATGATGAGTACAACATTAAAAAGTGAAGCACAAATTGCTACGTTTAGAAAACTAATTATTACCGTTTCTATTGTAATTCCCATTGCCGTTGCAGCGCTTTTTGGGATAAAAATTGATGGAGTTGATTTTTCATTTCTCCCTCCATTTTATGCGGGCATTAATGGCTTGACAGCGATTCTTTTAATTGGTGCATTGTGGGCAATAAAAAATAAAAACAGGGCATTACACCAAAAACTTATTCAAGCTTGTTTGTCATTATCGCTATTGTTTCTACTTTGCTATGTGGCCTATCACATGACGTCAGACTCTACAAAATATGAAGGAGATTTAAAAGTGCTTTATTATTTTATATTAATATCCCATATTTTTCTTAGTGTAGCTGTAATTCCATTGGTTTTGTTTACCTACTTATTTGCTTGGGAAGGTAAATTTGATAAACATAAAAAATGGACTCGTTTCGCTTTTCCAATTTGGTTGTATGTAGCAATAACAGGAGTAATAGTTTACTTCATGATATCTCCTTTTTATAAATAGGACACAATAATTGCTATTTACATTAATTTTCTAAAACATACGCTTTAACTTCCTTCTTTTACTTAGGTTGTAGGAGGGTGCAATATTCTTTTTGCCTCATTCGGGGATAACGGATTGGTTTTATTTGTATTTTCACAGCTCTATAGAACATGTCTTCCGACCGTCAAATATTTTCTTTAAAACAAGTTGTTTCATCTATTAGAAAAACGATAGAAGAGCGTTATGCTCAGTTATATTGGGTGAAAGCGGAAATACATAAGTTTAATCGATTCCCAAGTGGGCACGCATTTCCTGAATTAGTGCAGCGTGAGAATGATAAAATTGTAGCTCAAATTACCGGTACGATTTGGAAGCAAAATTTCGAACGCATTAATCATCAATTCATTCAAGTGGTGAAAGAGCCTTTGAAGGAAGGTAGCAATTTATTGCTGCAAGTCAAAATTACGTTTACGGAATTATATGGATTGAGTTTACAAATTGTAGATATAGACCCTTCTTTTTCACTTGGCGAAGTACAAAAACAACGAGAGGAAACACTTAAAAAATTACAACTAGAAGGAATTTTAAACTTAAATCAATCTCTTTCTTTTCCATTATTGCCAAAGAGAATAGCGGTTATTTCTGCAGATTCTAGTAAGGGTTTGTCAGACTTCATGGAGGTTATTACAAATAATGAAAATGGGTATTCCTTTTTTACTTTCCTATTCCAGTCCTATGTTCAAGGTGACCAAGCGGTGGATTCAATAGTTCAAACCCTTGAAAAAATTAAAAAAGTGAGAAATCACTTTGATTTGGTGGTTATCGTCCGTGGAGGAGGTGCAGAGGTTGGAATGACATGTTATAATCATTTTGATTTATGTAAGGCAATTGCAACTTTTCCTCTTCCTATTTTAACAGGTATTGGGCACTCAACAAATTTGAATGTGGCAGAGATGATAGCCTACAGAAATGTAATAACACCTACAAAATTAGCTGAATTCCTAGTTCAAGCCTTTCGTGAATTTGATCATGAAGTCAGAGATTATCAAAAGTTCATAGTACACAAATCATTTGATTTCCTTTTTAACTCTAATCAACAATTAGCGTCATCAACACACCTTCTCAAACAGTCCGTTAAACATCATTTTGCTCAAGTGACACAAGAATTGAATGATGAAGGTAAAACGATTCGGTATATTTTTTCAACAGAACTAACAAGAAGACGAACAGAGTTAGTCCATCATCAGATACGATTAAAACATCATGCGCAACTTATGTTATCGTCTCCAATATTACAAGTTGATCAATTGACTCAAAAATTGCAATTCAATACTACAGGTCTTCTGCTTTCCTCAAAGCGAATGCTAGATGAAACAGAAAAATATGTCTCGATATTAGACCCTATTCATGTATTGAAACGAGGATTTTCGATAACCTTAAAAAATGGTGAGGTCCTTAAAAACAACGAAAAATTGCAACCAGGAGATAGGATTGAAACGCAATTCGCTGAAGGAAAAGTCAAATCTGTAGTTGAATCAAAATCCTAATGCATCTTGTTTTTTAACTCGCTAAGTCATTAGAAAAAAGTAATTTTGTACAAACAATTGAATTACATGGATTTTATAGAAGAAATGCAGTGGAGAGGGATGATTCACGATATGACTCCCGGCGTAGAAGAGCACCTAAAAAAAGGAATGGCAACAGCATATATTGGTTTTGATCCGACAGCGGATTCCTTACATATCGGTAGTTTAGTTCAAATCATGACCTTAGTACATTTTCAACGCGCAGGCCATAAGCCAATTGCTCTTATTGGAGGTGCAACGGGAATGGTAGGAGATCCATCTGGAAAATCGCAGGAGCGTAATTTGTTGGATAAAGAATCATTACAAAAGAATATAGATGGTGTTCGATCTCAATTAGCACAATTCTTGAATTTTGGCAATGAAAGTAATGCTGCAGAATTATTGAATAACTATGATTGGTTTCAAAATATTTCATTCTTAGATTTTATAAGAGACATTGGAAAGCATATCACGGTAAATTACATGATGGCAAAAGATTCAGTAAAAAATCGCTTGGAAACAGGTATGTCTTTTACTGAGTTTTCTTATCAATTGCTTCAGGGATTTGATTTTTATTATCTGAATCAAAATAAAAACTGTTCTATTCAATTAGGTGGTTCTGACCAATGGGGAAATATTGTTACGGGTACCGAATTGATTCGTAGAAAAAATGGAGGAGATGCATTTGCCATAACAACACCATTGATAAAAAAAGCGGATGGAACAAAATTCGGAAAAACAGAAGGTGGGAATGTTTGGTTAGATAAATCAAAAACATCGCCGTATAAATTCTATCAATATTGGTTGAATGCAAGTGATGAAGATGCGTCAACTTATATTCGTATTTTTACGTTGCTTTCGAGAGAGAATATTGAAGAAATTGAGAAACAACATCAAGAAGCACCTCATTTAAGGGTTTTGCAAAAGGCTTTGGCCGAAGATATAACCACTCGTGTTCATGGAGCAGAAGCATTAGGGGCTGCCATTGCAGCTAGTAACATACTTTTTGGAAAATCAACGTTTGATGATTTAAAAACGTTAAGCGAGGATGATTTTCTTGCCGTTTTTGAGGGGGTGCCCATGTTTCAAATGCCTAAATCCGAATTTGAACAAGGAATTGGAATTGTGGAAGCGCTCGGAAATAAAACAGGATTTTTAGCTTCTAATGGTGAAGCTAGACGTGAATTAAAAGCAAATGCGGTAAGCGTTAACAAGGAAAAGGTAGGAGAGGAGTTGGTACTTAACTCAAGTCATTTGATCAATGGGAAATATATTTTAATTGGCAAAGGCAAGAAAAACAACTACATACTCGTTGTAGAATAAGATGGAAATTAAAGAGGCACAACGATTAGTAGATAATTGGATTCAATCCATTGGTGTGCGCTATTTTAATGAACTGACTAATATGGCTATGCTAACGGAAGAGGTTGGTGAAGTAGCACGTATAATTGCACGGAGATATGGAGAGCAAAGTGAAAAAGAATCTGACAAAAATAAGGAGTTAGGGGATGAGTTGGCTGATGTGCTTTTTGTTTTAATCTGTTTAGCTAATCAAACAGGGGTCGATTTGGAATCGGCATTGAAAAAAAACTTGGAAAAGAAGACAATACGTGATGCCACTCGTCATCATGAAAATAAAAAATTGAAATAAGATAAAATGGTAAACAACCTAGGTGGATTTTCTTCCATAATGCCATTTCTTAAGAAATTTGGTGTGGTACTTTTCCTCTTGTTTCTGTACCGTCTAGTATTGTTTTTATTTAATTTTAATTTATTTGAAGGAGTTACTGTTTTAGATTTTGTTATTGGCACGTGGTTCGACCTAATAACGCTTAGTCTGTATCTTTTACCAGTTGTAATAATCTATTTTCTTCCCACTCCCAATAAAATCTTAAGATGGAAGCACAATATTAATTCGGTTCTTTTTGTTTTTATTTCTGCCACGGTACTCGCACTCAATGCTTGGGATATTGCTTATTATTCATATACGTTTAAACGAATTAGTTATGATTATTTAATTTTCATGCTCAATTCAACGGAAACCAATTCGTTGGCAGGAGTGTTTTTATTGGAGTTTTGGTGGCTGATTCTTTTTTATTTATTGAGTTTGTTCGTGTTAATTTGGAGTGAACGAAAATTTAAAACAGAGTCCCTGGCATTTAATAATTGGAAATCATGGGCCATTTTCCCTATAATCATTGTTTCATTTGTTGTTATTGGGCGAGGAGGCTTTCAATTGAAACCAATAGGTATTTTAGATGCAACGATTTATACAACCGTTGAGAAATCTCCGATCGTATTGAACTCGGCATTTACAATGATTAAGACAGTTGAATTTAGAGGGGTTGAGCAAAAACATTATTTTTCTGAGGCAGAAGAGAAGAAGTACTTTAATCCGATTCGATCATCTTCTCCACAACAAATTTTGGGAGATTCGACCAATGTAGTTTTTCTGCTTCTGGAAAGTTTTGGAAGTGCCTATGTTGGACCGAATAATCCGGAAAGTTATACTCCATTTTTGGATTCTTTATTAAAGCAATCGCTTTATTTTCCTAATGGATATGCCAATGGAAGAACCTCCATGGATGCGTTGCCAACTATTTTATCATCCATTCCAGCCTGGATGGATGAGCCTTTTATTTTGTCATCTTATAGTAGTAATCAATTTTCTGGTTTACCGCAAATTTTAAAGAGGAAGGGTTATGAATCAGCTTTTTTTCACGGAGCAACCAATGGTTCAATGCGTTTTGATAGTTATTGTGCAGCCACCGGAATAGATCATTATTTTGGAAGAAAAGAATATAATAACGAATCGCATTTTGATGGGAATTGGGGTATCTGGGATCATCATATGCTCAATTGGTCCATTGATAAAATGAATGAATTGAAAAAACCTTTTTTCTCAATGATATTTACTTTGTCTTCCCATCATCCCTTTTCGATTCCTACTGAGTTTGCACAAAAGGTGAAAAGAGGACCAGAACCCATTTGTGGAACGCTGAGTTATGTGGATTTGGCTTTAAAGGTGTTTTTTGAAAAAGCAAAAAAACAATCTTGGTACAAAAACACCTTATTTGTGATTTGCGCAGACCATACAGGGCCAACAAATAGGTCGGAAAAAGCCACATTAGATTTGCGTTACCGCATACCAATTGCATTTTTTGATCCATCTGGAAAATTAAAACCGCGGCAACCTACTTGTTCTTTTCAGCAAATTGATATCTTTCCTACTTTATTAGATTTACTGAATATTAAATCAAAATATTATGCACTAGGTAGTTCATTTTATTCCAAACAACCAAAAGTGATTGCTGCATATGCTCAACAAAATTTAATTTCTTTTGGGACACCCGGCAAACCAGAGGTATGGAATGAATCAAAAGTGTATGGTAGTCGCCATCCAAAGTTCAAGGAGATTCAACATTTAAAGGCGGCCTATCAGCGTTATTGTAGAGATTTACTGCGGAACAAAATGATTCCTTGATAAATTTGCAAGCCTTATTTTTGGGCAAAACGATACATAAATAAAGCAACTAAAGCGAAAATCATATTTGGAATCCAAACGGCAACTAAAGCAGGAAATCCTATTTTAATTGTAGCAACCGTAGCCACTTTCATAACGAAAATATAGATAAATACAATGCCTAATCCGATCGCTATATTAATCCCGATTCCTCCTCTTTTCTTTTGAGAGGAAACCGCTACACCTATGATGGTTAAAATATAAGCGGCAAAAGGGTAAGAGGTTCGTTGGTGTAATTCGATTTCAAAATACGGGATTTTAGAGGATCCCTTTTTTCTTTCTCGGTCAATGTGTCGAGTTAATTGTGTGTATGTCATCGCCTCCGCAATATTATCACGTTGAGCCATGTCATCAATGGTAAATTGGAAAGTAGTATCTTTTCGTTGTTTTTGTATTAATTGATCATTGGGATAACCAATTTTACGCTCGTAATAATCAGTTAACACCCATTTGTTTGTTCCAATCATGTTTTGGGCTGTTCGCGCCTTTAAAAAATGGGTGATTTTTTTTTCTTTACTCCATTTCTCCACTACAAATTCATTAATGAGATTATCCTCACTGCCATAACTTGAAAAATAGACCACTTCATTATTGGGAAACTCGGCATGATATTCTTCTATGTGCATCCGATCACGGTAGTATTTTTCTTCAAAAGCAAGGCGTACTTTGTTGGCTCGGGGTATGACAAAATGGTTTAGAACAAGAGAGAGCACCATTAAGATGGTAGCACCAATAAAATAAGGTCTTATAAAGCGAGATATAGGTCGTCCACTAAACCAGATAGGAATAATTTCTGTTTCTTGAGCCATTTTTGCTGTAAACCAAATAACCGATAAAAAAATGATCATGGAGGAAAACATGTTTCCATAGAACAAGACAAAATTGAGGTAATAATTAAAGATGATCTCACTAAATGGTGCTTCATTATCAATGAACTCACTTAATTTTTCGGAAACATCGAATACAACTGCAAGCAACATGATAATTCCAAGCATGAAAAAAAAGGTGCCTAGAAATTTACTTATGATGTATTTGTCTATGATTTTAATCATCCTTTCCTTACAAACGTTGTTTCAATATTGGTATTAATGAATTTTTCCAATGTTCAAATGTGCCAGCTAGTATTTGTTTTCTAGCCTCTTTAACTAACTGTAAATAAAAGGTTAAATTGTGAAGTGTTGCTACTTGAACACCCAAATATTCTTTTGTTTTTATTAAATGACGTAGATAAGCTTTGGTGTACACTTGGTCTGCCCACAAGGTGCTACTTGGATCGATAGGTGAAAAATCTTTTGCCCATTTTTCATTTTTTATATTGATAGTTCCATTCCAAGTAAATAAAAGGCCGTGTCGTGCATTCCTACTAGGCATAACACAATCAAACATATCAATTCCTAAACTGATGCATTCTAAAATATTTGCAGGCGTTCCAACTCCCATTAAGTATCGCGGTTTTTCTTTTGGTAATATGGAGCAAACTAAATCTGTCATTTCATACAAATGTTCCTCAGGTTCTCCAACCGAAAGTCCACCAATTGCGTTTCCAATTGCATCCGCTGATGCGATCTCATGTGCCGACTGTGTTCTCAAATCTTTATAAACACTTCCTTGTACAATTGGGAATAAGGCTTGGTTATGACCATATTTCGGACTTGTTGAATCCATAAATTTCACACATCTTTTTAGCCAGCGGTGAGTCATTTCCATTGATTTTTTGGCGTATGTATAATTGCATGGGTACGGAGTGCATTCATCGAAAGCCATTACAATATCTGCTCCAATGCTGCGTTGAATCTCCATTGATTTTTCGGGGCTTAAAAAATGATAACTACCATCTAAATGAGATTGAAAACGAACCCCTTCCTCGCTGATTTTTCTTGCACCAGATAGAGAGTAAACTTGATATCCCCCACTGTCAGTTAGTATAGGTCTTTCCCAGCCCATAAATGAATGCAAACCACCTGCGGCTTCCATTACGTCCATTCCTGGCCTTAGGTATAAATGATAGGTGTTACCCAAAATAATTTGAGCTTGTACATCTTCTCTTAGTTCTTGTTGATGAATACCTTTAACGGTACCTTGTGTTCCGACAGGCATAAAAATGGGAGTTTCAATAGCTCCATGGTCGGTGTGAAGTACTCCTGCTCTTGCTCGAGAGGATGAATCTGAATGAATTAAATCAAAGTGCATAAAATGTTGAAAAATAAGCTGGACAAAGATACATCTATTTAGGTTTGAAGACGAACTTTGTACTCGATATAAATTATGTTAGCTTATTTACCCCATTTTGGTTTTGAGTTTTTCACGTATTGCTTTTTAGTATTATGCGTGTGTGGAGCTATACAGTTTTTTTATCTGCTTTTCATTTTTGGAAAATTGGCGTTTTATCGTTCGAGGCAGCAAGAAGAGCAGTCTTTTGTACCGGTTAGTGTTATTATTGCTGCGCGTGATGAATCTGACAATCTATATGAGAATCTACCCATGATTCTCAGTCAAGACTATCCTGAATTTGAGGTGATAGTGGTCAATCATCAATCTATTGATGACAGTAATTGGTTATTGATTGCTTTTCAACAACAATACAAAAATTTAAGGGTGATTGACATTCCCAGGAATAAACACCTGCGAGCAGGAAAGAAATTTCCAATTACAATGGCAATTAAAGGAGCTAAATACGAACATTTTTTATTGACAGATGCCGATTGTAAGCCAGCCAGTTATCAATGGTTGAAAAAAATGGCAGGTTCATTTACAAAGTCAAAACAAATAGTCATAGGCTACGGGCCGTTTACCAACAAAAAGGGTTTTTTAAACAAATTGATTCGTTTTGATGCTGCATGGATTGGTGTGAATTATCTTTCAATGGCACTTGCTAAATTACCATACATGGGCGTTGGTAGAAATTTAGGGTACACAAAAACGGTTTTTAACTCAGTTAGTGGATTTAAGTCACATTACGCTTTACCTTCTGGTGACGATGATTTATTTATACAACAAGCCGCTCAAAAATCCAACTATGTTGTAAACATTGATCCGGATACTTTTTGTTATTCACCTGCAGCTCCATCTTGGAATAGGTGGGTTAGGCAAAAGTCCAGGCATTATTCCACATCCAATCAATACAAGGTTATTAAAAAGTTGTTGTTAGGAATATATCCCGTTTCACTGCTTTTGTTGTGGATATCCTTTGTTATTTTGTTGTTTAAAGCGGATTTCAGAATAATAGACGGAATTGTTTTTGGTTTTGTAATACTTTTAAAATGGTGGATTCAAGGAAAATGTTTACTCAAGCTCCAAGAAAAGAATTTTGTTTTTCTAATGCCATTTTGGGATGTGTTTTATGCCATTGTAACACCTATGTTATTCTACCTTACTGAACAAAAGAGGAATACTAAATGGTAGAAAACCAACATTTATCGGACCGGGCAAGACAAGACTTGGAATTAGTTGAAGCAGCTCGATTGGGAAAACAATCTGCATATGCCGAGTTGATGGATAGATATAGAGATTCTATCTATTTTATGATGCTAAAAATGGTCCGTAATTCCGACGATGCTGATGACTTGACAATCGAAGCATTTGGTAAAGCTTTTAGTCGACTAGATCAATACTCACCTAGTTTTGCATTTTCAACGTGGTTGTATAAGATTGCCTCTAATAATTCAATTGATTTCATACGTAAGAAGCGAATTCAGGTAACTTCAATGGATTCAGGATATACCAACGATGATGGTGAACGCATTCAAATTGATGCAAAGTCAGGAACCATGAACCCGGAAGAAACCGTAATCTATGGTCAAAAGGTTGTTCATATGAGGATGTTGGTGAGTAAGTTAAAACCGCGCTATCGTGTTTTAGTCGAAAAAAGATATTTCGATGAGTTGAGCTATGAAGAAATTGCTGAAGAATTACAATTACCATTAGGAACTGTAAAAGCTCAACTTTTTAGAGCAAGAGATTTTTTGGCTAATATGATGGAAAAAACAAAAGATTCTATTTAACAATGGATTCTCAAGTAATTTCAAAGCACTTTTCCAATCTAACTGAAAAGCAACTACGTCAATTCAACTCTTTAAAGGGTTTGTATCAAGAGTGGAATGCTCAAATAAATGTAATTTCAAGAAAGGATGAGGATAATTTTTATTTACATCATGTGTTACATTCATTGGCTATTGCCAAGATAATAAATTTTCAAGCAGGCACACGTATTTTAGATATAGGAACAGGTGGAGGATTTCCCGGTATCCCTTTAGCCATACTTTTTCCAGATACCCAATTTGTTTTGGTGGATTCAATTGGGAAAAAAATCAAGGTAGTTAACGGTGTTGCTGAATCGTTAGGATTAAAAAATGTTCAGGGTATTCATGAACGGGTAGAGAAAATTCCTGGTCAATTTAATTTTATCGTATCAAGAGCAGTTGCTCCACTGGGAGATTTGCTTTTTTGGACCAAGGATAAATTAAGTCCTGAAAACAATAATGATCTAGCGAATGGTTGGATTTGTTTAAAGGGGGGCGATTTAACGGATGAATTGTCCAAAATCAAAAAGCATATTCGTTCTTACTCTATATCTGACTGGTTTGAAGAAGAGTTTTTTGAAACAAAAAAAATTATCTACGTTCGATAGCCTTTTCAAATCGGTTTTTTATCCCTTCATAAAGCCAAATTATCGGGAGGAACAAGCAATAATTATAATATAAATCCTCAAATGGAATCGTTCCTATTCTTATCCCAATGATATGACTTTCATTATACCAAACAACAGGATTTTCAGTAACCATTCCAGTTAAAATACCATTGACAATAAGAAAAGGAATAAGTGCAACTGTATAAGCGAATGCAAATCGCTCATACCAGCAAACCTTAAAAATAAAATATAATCCAACAGTTAATATGGCACTTGCGCCGCATGCAACACTAGTGTACCAATTATCCAGAAACCAAGTAGAAAGTACAAACCCTGAAAGAACGAAAAAGAAAGCGAAAAATTTAGTAAGCTTAGAAAGGGTTGTAGACGGAAAATAGGCATTTAACACCTCGTAGATAAACACGCAATTATAGGGTACAATGATAAAAAAAAGTACTTCCTCAAGTGGTAAATGACCTAGATAGATTTCTTGTATGTAGGCAGGTGTAAATCCCCAGATCTCTTTTTTGGTGAAATACTCATCCCAAATAATGAAAACAAGAGCCACGGATAATATGGCTGGCAAAAGATATTTCCATTTTTTATAATACCCTACCTTTTGGTCAAAACTAAGAAAGAAAGGACCAGCGAAAGCAAAAATTAATATCCAAAAGTACAAACTCATTTAACTTGTTTGTTATTATAAGCTTTTTTAGCTTCTTGGTAAAATTTAGGTGGAACAACTAACATTCCAAAACACTCGCCATGTTCTTTTCCTTGATGCTTATGATGTACTTTGTGTGCCTTTCTAATAGCTGTAAAGTAAGCATTATCAATGTTCCGCAACCATTTAAATCTTCTATGTATATATACATCATGAACTAAAAAATATGCGAAACCATAGGCAGCGATTCCAAACCCCATCCATACTGGTATATATGCTTCATACATCATTCCTAACATGATGCATAACCAAGATGGTATCGCATAAATAAGAAAAAACACATCATTTCGTTCAAAAAAACCAGGTTCTTCCACATGATGATCAGCATGAAAATACCACATAAAACCATGCATAACAAATTTGTGTGTGGCCCAAGCCATAAATTCCATTCCGAAAAAAGTTGCTAATAATACAAAAGGTCCCCACCAATACATCATCGAAAGTTTAAAATGATAAAAAAAAGTAACTGAATAACAAACAAGGCATTAAATACTTTGTTCGATTTTGGTTTACGAATCCAATGATAAATAAGTTGCAATATCAACGCAACAAAAAACCAACAAACGTAATTAAACAAAGGGATCTCATCATTTTTCCATGACCAAAAATCGCTTTTCATCGCTACAGGTTCCATGACAAAATCAAAAAGAACAAGTAAAAAAGCATTGACAATTATTTTAAGGTAAACAGGCAGATTAATTTTTTGTGTGATGGATGCTGTTGTGATTGAAAGTACCCCCCAATTTATACCAATTACCAAAGGTACCCCCCAAAGTTTCGGCCCTAAATTAGCTCCATAGGAATAATCTCCGAATAACATTCCTGTATGCACACCAATCAATTCCACACTTATACCAGTAATGAAAGCGATCGATAAAAATGAAATTAACAGCAATTTATTTTCGTTTTCTGCAAGAATAATTACCGTAAAAGCTAAGAGTAAATTGAGAAAGGAAAGGGAGAGAATTAGTTGTTTAAAATCGGGTAACATGATTCCAATTAATCCAACCATATGGAAAATGATTAATATAGCTATTAAAAAAACACCTTGATTTTTTTTCATCAACAACATAACAATTAATTAGCCATCAAGTTCATTGGATCCTTCCTCGAATTGAGTTTTCAATGGTTTCATCTAGGGTGTAAAATGAATGTCCTAGCGCATTTTCGAGCTTTTGACGATTATAAGATAAATTTTTATATGCTGAATGAATTGCATCTTTGGAAAGCGGTGGCTTTTTACCAATAAGTTTAAAAATAGGAAGAGTAAGAATGGAAAGTAATCGTACCCAAATTTTTGAAATTGAATAACGAGGTCGATTCACCTTAGCGTGGTCTGAGATGGTATTTAATAAATGCTGAATGGATTGATTACTTCCAATGCACAAAAAACGACTATTACTAAAAGAGGATTGCATGAGCTTTTTAAGGCAAATCGCTACATCCCGAACATCCACCGTTGCATTTGAGCCTGTTGGATAAAAAAGTAATCCTTTTGTTGCTTTTTTGAAGATTGTTAACGAGGAGTCATCCCAATTTCCAGGGCCTAAAATCACACATGGATTAATAATTACTGCGTTTAACCCCTCTTCAATCCCCCTCCAAACTTCTTTCTCTGCAAGGTATTTGCTGACTGAATAGCCACTTGTTAGTGGTGTTTTTTTCCATTTGTCAACCTCTGTGATTGGTATGTTTTCCTCACCTCCAACTGCGGCGGTTGAACTTACATAGGCTAATTTTGAAACAGAATACTTTAAACAAAGATTCACAATATTTGCCGTTCCAAAGCGGTTAGTTTGTATACATGATTTAAAGTCTGTCGAGTAAAAAGAGACAAAACCAGCGGTGTGATACACATGAGATATTCCTTTAAATGCAATCTTTAATCGTTCAATATCGGTAATTTCAGCTTCAATCCATTGGATTTTATCCCAATAAGACACCCAATCATCGCCCAAATAGTAAATAAAAATTTGTTTGGTTAACTCGATTTTATTTTTTGTTCGATAAATAGCTCTAATTGATTCATTTTCTTTTGATAATTCAACCAAAAGATGACTTCCAACTAACCCTGTTCCACCTGTAACTAATATCATTTGTCGATAAAGGTAAGCAAACTTGTTTAATACACTAAAAACTGATTTTACGATTTTCTTGATAGCATTTACAATAAAGGTTTGAACATAGACTCATTTGTATCATTGTTGAAATAAAAAGCAATATTAATGTAAGAAATGAAGCTGTTTTTTCGAAGAGTTTTGTCCTTAAGAAACCAATGGATTTATCTTACTTTTTAAGACTTACTTATGAAAACAAAACGAACCACAAGAAAAGCATGGATTGGAATCGCCATTGCTTTGTTGATTTTCAATATGCTGATAGCTTACTTTTCCAGCTTATTTGCCCAAGTTACTATTACAAAACCGATGCTGGATTTTGGTTTTTGTAATTTGCCTTCCAACTATTTTTTGCTGAGTGATATTGTAATTCAAGAAACAACGAAGTCTGATTTTGTTGCAGGCACGAATAAAACCATTGTAATTACATCCCCTGCGGGTTTTGAGTTCCAACCAGCTGTTGGATCTGTATCTGCAGCAAATGGAGGGAATTTAAGTAGTGTAACTATGATAGTTTCTGCTAACCAATTGACAGTTCAATATACCTGTAACGCTGTTTCCAAATTTGATGTGTTAACGATAACGGGAATTCAAATTAGAGCGGTCAATTCAGCAAGTTCTGGCACCTTGATTCGAACGGGTGGAACAGCTGTAATTGGTGGCCTATCAATCAATACCAGCGTGTCAAATCAACTACTTTCTACACAAATCAGTGGTGGAACTTACCGAACGAAATCAAACACATTAGGCTTACTTGATTGGAATCAGCCTACTACTTGGGAATGTGGAGTAGTACCACCCAATGATGGGTCAGCTCACGTAATAATAAGGGGGTATTCAGGTGCTTTTTCATCAGGGAATTGCGTGTTTTTTTCCGGTTCACCGGATGTACAATCAATAATATTAGAAACAGGAGCAAATTTTTCACCCCCACAAGGAACCAACAACAATTTAAAAATAAGAGGAGATTTCACAATTCAATCAGGAGCCTTTTTAAGGCAACGAAATTGGGTTCAAAATGGTCAAAATTCAATTCAAATAGGAGGGGGTTTTTCGAATAACGGCGAAATGATTACTGATGGTTCAAATAACGCGTATGATTTAACCATTGAAATGAATGGAATAGTACCTCAAATTATTTCGGGTTCAGGTATATTTCAACTTTTAGGGAATGGAAATGGAAAAAGTTCGCTTGTGATTACTAATTTATCAGGTGTCACAATGCATGCTAATTTTAGTACGCAATCAAGTTTTGGAGATCCGGGTGAAATTTTAGTCAATGGATATGTGTTATTCAGTTCTGAGCTTGTCCAGTTTACCGGTTTAGGGAGCTTGGTATTAAACGGAAAAACAACCCTTTCTGCACCTGCATTTAATTTGCATTTTGCCCAAACAGGATTAAAAACTATATCCAATTCAAGTACGATTGAATTTACCCATCCCAATTCAGTAATTTCCCCCACGAATATTCCAAGTTTATTTTTAAATAATTTACAAGTATCTCTTGGGTCTAATGGGAATATAAATGTACAGACGAATTTAATTGTTAATGGAACGTTGAGTATGAATTCAGGACTTATTTTAACAGGTTCCAATACCATTCAATTAGGTTCAAGCAACACCTCTTTGGGGAGTTTGAATTATCAATCAGGTTTTGTTGTTGGAAAGATGAAAAGGTGGTTTTTTGGTTCAAATAATGGACAAAGTAGTGGGTTATTTCCAATGGCCGACCCTACGGGAAAATGGAAACGATTTGTATTAATTGAATATTCTGAACCTACTTTAGGTGGAACTTTAACTACGGAGTGGAAAGAAACTCCAATGGGTACAAATTTCACCAATTCAATGGTTCAAACAAGTTGTGATGGTCAATTTTCTATATCAAAAACGGCATCAGGTTATTGGAGTGTGTTTCCTGCAGATGGATTAACTGAATCGGAATCGGTAAAATATCAAATTACAATGGCAGCCGATGGAATCCTTGATTTTTCAAATGATTGCCACATTACAGCGGTGAAAAAATCGGGAACGTTGCCCTGGGATCAAGTAGGTATTCATTTGGATAACACCGGGAATGCCGTTGCGCCTGTCTTAAAAAGAGTAGATGCAATTGGATGGAGTAATTGGGGGTTTGCCGGCGAAGATACACCTTTGCCTATAGAACTGAATGAATTTAGCTGCACAAAAATCGGTAATGAAGCGCATGTCTCTTGGACTACAAGTTCAGAATTTAATAGTGATCATTTTGAATTGTTAAAATCTGAAACAGGCGCTAATTGGAATATAGTATCTACCATTTTGGCTGCAGGTACAAGTAATGAACTACTTTCCTATTTAGTTCGAGATTTCTTTGTTGACAATCAAGTTTATTATTTACTGAAACAAGTGGACAGAGATGGTGCAGAATCCTTTTTTGGCCCCATAGAATTGACTTCATCAAGTGATGAGGATATACAGGTGAACATTTCTTCAAATCCGATTGATGAAAATTTCACCGTACACATTCAAAATCCTGGTTTGCCTTTGGTTTCTCTTTTTAATGTTTGGGATTTTAAAGGAAATAAAGTGCTTGAAACAAATTTATTGATTCATCCGGGAGAAAATACATATGACATCTCATTAAGTGCCATTTCTTCAGGGATTTACTTTATACAACTTAGTTCAAATCGGTCTTTTAGAAAATACATTAAACAATATATACAAGTAAAATGAAAGTGATAAATGCTTAATTTTACCAAGTGAAAGTTAGTTTAAAACTCATCCAGCCTTTTTTTGCTTTATTGTTTTTTTGGATTGTTAATTTTGATATCCAACGGTTCTTGTTTTTGGTCATTCACTGGAATAAGTTTAGTGAGGTTTCTTGGGGAGAACTCGTTGGGGTGTTTGTGCAATCCTTTCGTTTAGATTTAGCAACGGCTTCCTTTTTATCTGCTTTCCCCTTGTTGTTTTGGCTGTTTTGGTCCTACATTGGTACAAAAACCTCCAAGTTGATCTTTTTCGGGGTAGTATTCCTTGAGTTAACATTGATTTCTATCATACATAGCGGTGAAATTAACGTTTATCATGAATGGAATCATAAATTGACGTCACGGGTATTTATGCATTTATCTAATCCTGATGAGGTTTTTCGAACCGCAGAGTGGACCTCACAACTATTATTTTTTCTTTTTCTAATTATCGAAATAGGATTAGGGTGGTTAATAGCTAGAGTTGTTTTTAAGAATCCAATGGATTTAGAAAAGAAATGGATCCATTTACCAATTGGAATCGTTTATCTTTTCTTGTTTTTTATACTTGCTCGCGGTGGTATTCAACAAATTCCAATTAATGTTGATTCGGCCTATTTTTCAAAAAATTCAAGATTAAATGATCTTTCAGTTAATTCAACTTATTTTTTTGGAAATAGTTATTTGCTTTATAAACGAAATGATTTGGATAAACACTTACCGAATCTGAATATTTCTGAGGCGAATGCAATCGTAAAAGATCTGTATGATTTTGAACGTTCCCATTCAAATTATATCTTAGAGGATACAAAACCAAATGTTGTTTTTATTTTGTTGGAAAGTTGGTCTGCAAGTGCGGTTGGATGTATGAGTGAAACAAAAGGATTAACTCCGAATTTTGATCAATTAAGCCGAGAGGGATTTCTTTTTCAAAATGTCTACGCTACCAATACTACTTCGGAAATAGGAAACACAAGCATTTTCTCCGGGTATCCAGCACTTCCGGAAATTGCAATTTCTTTAGAACCTGAAAAAAACAGAAAGCTACCCTCCATCAATCAACTTTTGAAAAAATCGGGGTATTCCTCTCATTATTTGTTCAGCGGTGATTTGAAATATGGAAATATTCAAGGGTATTTAACCGAACATCAATTTGATGAATTGGCTGATGAAAAAGATTTTCCTACCTCATTAACAAAAGGAAAACTCAATTATTATGATGAGGATTTATATTCCATGTTTCTCCAAAAAATGAACAAAACAAAACAGCCATTTATGCATTGTGCTTTTACTGGAAGTACACATTCTCCTTTCGATTATCCTAAGAGGTCAGGGTGGGAAAAATGGAAAGGTACTGAAAAAGACTACCTGAATTCCTTATATTATTCAGACCATGCATTGGGTCAATTTATTGAAAATTGCAAAAAGCAACCTTGGTTTAAAAATACAATTTTTGTTTTGGTAGCAGACCATGGTCATCATACTCATACCATTCAAAGTCCAAATCAATCTAACTTTTTTCGAATTCCATTTTTGATTTACGGAGAGCCATTAAAAAAGAACTTTCGTGGTAAACAAAATACTGTGATTGGTTCCCAGTCTGATATTGCTGCAACATTATTATATCAATTACGAAAAGATGCCTCAGCGTTTAAATTTAGTAAGGATCTGTTAAGTCCTAGGGTTCAGTCTTTTGCATTTCATGCCACGATAAGGGGGTATGGTTTTGTATCAGAGAAAGGTTCTTTTGTTTACAATTTGGATGCCCGAAAAATAATTGAAAATAAGTATTCAAAGGTTGATTTTAATAAGGAAAAACGAAAGTCGGATGCTTTATTCTTAGCTTATTACACCTATTTTAAATCTTTGTAATTGCAAATTTTGTTAACCAAAAAATAAATTGTGTAATTCTTCTGTTTCTAATGTACTTTTGTATTTATGGATCATGATGTAGAATTACGCTTTCAGCAAATAAAAACCCATATTGAATCAACATTTGGTGGAGGTATGGACGTTCAGTCAATGCTATTTCTTATTGGAGTTAACGAGCTGGGAATCGGATATAAAGAATTTTCAAAAAATGAAAAAACCGATTTGTTGCATGTAGCAATTTGTACTCTACTGGAACCCTATGGATATTATGTTTTTGAAGGTCGTGATAAAGACCAATGGCCTCATTTCACCCTTTCAAAAAATTTACCGCCTTTAACACATCAACAACAGCAGCATCTTATTAAGGAAGCCATGATTGAATATTTTATTCAGCAAGGCTATTATCCAGAAGATAACTCAGATAAATCGAAGTAAAAAACTATATTTGTTACCTTAAAAAAATCAATACATGGAATTTTGGATTAAAGCCGCACAACTTTTTTTATCTCTCGCAATATTAGTAACACTGCATGAATTAGGTCATTTTTTACCTGCAAAATGGTTTAACACTAGGGTAGAGAAATTCTATTTATTTTTCAATCCTTGGGTTTCTTTGTTTCGAACCAAAAAATTAAATGGAAAACGTGTTTTTTCATGGTTTTCCAAAGAATCACCGAAAGCGTGGGAGGCTGAACCAGACAATACCGAATGGGGATTAGGGTGGTTACCTCTCGGAGGATACGTAAAAATTGCCGGAATGATTGATGAGTCAATGGATAAAGAACAAATGGAAAAACCAGCAGAATCGTGGGAATTCCGTTCAAAACCGGCATGGCAACGATTGATCATTATGGTTGGTGGCGTCACTGTTAATTTGGTGTTGGGTTTCCTCATTTATATTGGCGTAGTTTTTTTCTGGGGGAAAGAAGAAATCAAAGCAAGTGATATTAAACATGGGTTAGCCGTTCATGCATACCTGGAGAAATTTAATATAAAATCGGGTGATAATGTAATTGCTGTAGATGGTAATCCTGTAACAAGTCCAAATGAACTTAACAAGGAGATTTTGCTTCGCGATGCGAAAGTATTGACCGTTCAACATCCTGACGGATCAAAACAAAATGTTGAATTACCAGATGATTTTGGTAAAACACTTTTTCAAGAAGGTGCATTTCCTTTGTTTTCCCTGAGACACCAATCTATTCAGGTTGATTCGGTAATGGCAAACACGGGTGCTTCAAAAGCTGGATTAAAAAAAGGAGATAAAATCCTCTTTATTAACAAAAAACAAATTCAATATTTTGATGACATTCAATCAGCTTTATATGTTAGTAAAGGCAAAATTTCAGACATCCGTGTGCTGAGAAAATCGGATACAATTTCATTAAAAACACAAGTTAAAGAGGATGGTACTATAGGGTTTGCGCCAAAATCAACGGGTTATATTGATTCAGCAGCTATTAAAAAAGTCAATTATAGTTTTGGAGAAAGTATTTCTGTGGGGTTGGTAACTGGAGTGAATACGTTAGGAGATTATGTGTCTCAATTTAAATTTGTTTTCACGAAAAAAGGCGCAGGTCAAATGGGTGGATTTGCTGCTATTGGTAACATGTTTCCTCCCATGTGGGATTGGCAACAATTTTGGCTTACAACTGCATTTCTTTCCATTATTCTTGCATTCATGAACATATTGCCAATTCCTGCTTTGGACGGAGGACATGTGGTGTTTTTAATTTACGAAATGATTACTGGAAAGGAACCAAATAAAAAAGTGTTGGAATATGCCCAATACGCTGGTATGATACTTTTACTTTCTTTAGTGGTATATGCAAATTTCAATGATTTATTTCGTTGGTTGTTCCCTAATTAATTTTCTATTATGACACGTTTTCAAAATTACATTCAAGGTCAGTGGGTTGATGGTATGGATACAGAAACTGTATTATATCATGCGATAACAGGTGAAATCATTGGTGAAGTTTCCAGTAAAGGATTGGATTTCGCTGACGTGCTTGCTTATGGAAGAACTACTGGAGGGAGTGTATTAAGAAAAATGACATTTCAAGAACGAGGTCGCATGCTTAAAGCATTGGCGTTGTTTTTAATGGAAAGAAAAGAAAAATATTATCAAGTAAGTGCATGGTCAGGAGCAACTAGGGTTGATTCCTGGATTGATATCGAAGGAGGAATTGGTAATCTATTCGCCAATGCATCGTTAAGACGCCAATTTCCAGATTCACCTTTTTATGTGGACGGGGTTTCGGCGCCCTTATCAAAAAATGGAACCTTTATTGGTCATCATATCATGGTTCCAAAAGAAGGTGTTGCCATTCATATTAATGCATTTAATTTCCCTATTTGGGGGATGTTAGAGAAAATAGCAGTGAATTTAATGGCGGGTGTTCCTGCGGTTGTTAAACCATCTGAATACACATGCTACCTGACTGAAGTGATGGTGCGTGACATCATTGATTCTAAGATTTTGCCTGAAGGTTCGCTTCAATTAATATGTGGATTAGGTAGAGGGTTAATTGATCATGTTGAAACACAGGATGTCGTAACATTTACAGGTAGTGCTGCTACCGGAAAAATGTTGAAAGCTCACCCAAGAATAGCAGCAGAAAGTGTTGCTTTTAATTTAGAAGCAGATTCGTTAAATGCTACAATTTTAGGACAAAAGGCAGTTCCTGGTACAGAAGAGTTTGATTTGTTTATTAAAGAAACCGTTAAGGAAATCACGATTAAAGCGGGTCAAAAATGTACAGCTGTTCGAAGAATTATTGTGCCTGAGAATTTATTAGATGAGGTGCAACAAGCAATTTCATCAAGGTTATCAACTACCAAAATGGGTGACCCAAGTGTTGAAGGGGTTCGCATGGGAGCTTTGGCATCCCAACTTCAAGTGGAGCGTGTAAGGGCAAATGTTGAATTATTGCAACAATCTCAAGAAATTGTTTACGGTAGTTTGGATGAGTTTGAGGTAATTGGAGCTGATAAGAAAAAAGGAGCCTTTTTCTCGCCGATATTATTCAGGAATACAAATCCATTTATTCAAACGGCTTGTCACGAAATAGAGGCTTTTGGTCCAGTTTCAACGATAATGCCATACAAAACAATAGAAGACGCGATTGATTTAGCTAAAATGGGTAAAGGTTCATTGGTTTCTTCCATTGTAACACCTGATAATCAAGAAGCAATTGATTATGTCATGGGCGCGGCTTCCCTACACGGAAGGATTCTTGTATTGAATAAAGAATGTGCTAAGGAAAGTACCGGACATGGTTCGCCAATGCCTCTATTAACGCATGGTGGTCCTGGAAGAGCAGGTGGAGGTGAAGAAATGGGTGGAAAACGAGGTGTGTTGCATTACTTACAAAGAACAGCTATTCAAGGTCATCCAAGTACAATTACAGCAATTACGAAGCAGTTTCAGGTTGGGGCTTCTATGCCAGAAGCAAACCCTCATGTTTTTAGAAAACACTTTGAGGATTTGAAAATTGGAGAAACTGTTTTTACTCATAAACATACGGTTACGGATGCTGATATCGTAAATTTCGCTAATGTTTCTGGAGATAATTTTTATGCTCATATGGATGCAACTTCACTAGAAGGTACTATTTTCGAAAGAAGGGTGGCACATGGTTATTTTGTTCTTTCTAAGGCCGCTGGTCTATTTGTTGATCCAAAGAAAGGTCCTGTTTTATTAAATTATGGAATTGATGAGGCACGTTTTACTAAACCTGTTTATC
Organism: uncultured Lishizhenia sp.; assembly: GCA_964612725.1. Taxonomy (GTDB): domain Bacteria; phylum Bacteroidota; class Bacteroidia; order Flavobacteriales_D; family Crocinitomicaceae; genus UBA952. The sequence continues at coordinate 28,484 of CAZTFG010000014.1, forward strand.
CTGGTGCTACATTAGGTGTTCGATTTACGGTGAAAGAGAAAATTGATCAAGAAAAAAGAACAGAAGATGATATTGCAAAAGGCATAGTTAAATTCCTTGTTGATGTATATGATGAGACAGGCGAGACTGTTGCTTTGGCGACCATATTAACGATGGTTAGAAAACTGAATCAAGATTAGTTTATACACAATATCTTCTTTAAAAGGAATCAAAATTTGCCTTTATTTAAATGACTTTGTTTGTATTTTTACTCAAAAAAAAATATGAAAAAGAAAATTATTGCGCTTGTTGGAATGGTTGTTTTATCTAGCTCAGCTTTATTTGCTCAAATTGAACAAGGTACATTTATGGTAGGAGGAAATGCTTATTTTAATTATAGTTTTCCATCTGGCGTAAAAGCTTCTTCTGATTTGAATATTTCACCGAATGCGGGTGTTTTTGTAGTAGATAACATGGCTATTGGTGCAACGATGATGTTTAATTCTTTTAAAGGAGGTTCTTCTTTTTCTGTCGCTCCTTTTATGCGAGCATATTACAAAGGAAACTTTTATGGACAGCTTCAAGTTGGATATGGAAGATCTTCTTTTGAAGTAGCTGGGACAAAAACTACAACATCGGGTTTGAATACTGAACTAGATATGGGATATACTATTTTTCTTACAGATAATATTGCGCTGGATCCGGCACTTTATTATAATTTCTACACGGATGGGTCTAAATACGGAGGGTCCAATCTGGGAATGAAAATAGGCTTTCAACTCTTTTTAAATCGTTAATAAAACACGAATTTTACTTTTAAAGGATGACCACAAGTCATCCTTTTTTTTATTTTTGAATATGTGTTATAGCAATTCTTCAACTTCTTCCAATGTCGATCTTGGAAAAAAATACGGAAAAAAAGTAGATCCGTCTATTTCAGATTCCCCCATTTACTTTGCGAGCGGTTTTCAATTTCCTATGTGGCGCATCATTTCAAAAGAACCTACTATTCAATATATGAGGTGGGGGTTGGTGCCGAATTGGTTTCTGGGAAAAGAGGAAGAAATCGCCTCAAAAACGTTAAATGCTAGAATTGAAACACTTTCATCGAAACCATCTTTTCAACAATTAATTGATTCTAACAGGTGTATTATTCCCTCAACTGGATTTTTTGAATGGCAGCATCAAGGAAAAAACAAAATACCCCATTTTATCTATGGAAAAGAGGATACAATTCTATCTATGGCTGGACTTTGGGATACATACCAAGATGAGAAAACTGGAAAGATTTTGAATTCATTTACCATACTAACTCAACCGGCTTCACCTTTTATGGCAGAAATTCATAATGTTAAAAAAAGAATGCCAGTGATATTAGATGAAGATTCTATAGACTTGTGGCTTAATTCAGCAGAAAGTATGGAAATAGTTGAAAAAAACAAAGGCGTTATTTTGACCGCTCACCCCGTAGATAAAGCCATTCTGTTATCTGCTAATTCCAATGTGGCTGAATCTCAAATGCCATTTTCATCTACTTCAACCCAATATTCAATTTTTTAGGCATAAAAAAAGGGAGCATTTGCTCCCTTTAACTAATTGAAAAGTCTATTATTCTTTAATGAATTTAACAGTTTCAACACCACTTGCGTGATATACGTTGACAAAGTAAATTCCAGCTTTCATTGATGATAAATCAAATGATTGAGTGTATGATGTAACTTCTTTTGAAGCAACTTCTTTACCTTCGATGTTTGTTAATGAAATTTTAGAAGCTTTCATTGAAGCAGAAATTCCATTAATATTTAACACATTAGTTGCAGGATTTGGAGAAACAGTGATTGGTGCAATAATTTGCTCAATATTTCCAGCAATACCAATTACTACTTTATAACCGTTAAAAGATGTTCCTTGAGTTACAGGTGTTGGCGGGAAACCAGGTACCAAAGTAATTAAAACAGTTGCATCAAGATTAATGGTTAAAGCATATGTTCCTGCTGTAGCAGTAGTTCCATAAAGATTTGCACATCCGTTAGAACCCCCAGTATATGTACAGTTTGAAACATTACAAGCATAGTTAAAACCTGCAGGTAAACCATCTACTCCAGTTACTGTAAAAGATTGAATAGGAGAACCAACAAACTGGCCTGAAGCATCTAATTCTGCCGTTACTGTTGCAGGAACTTTGAAATTTAAGTCAGTTGAATAGAAAACATTCGTCAATCCAGCAGGGAAATTTTGAATGGTGTCTGGCCACGCCCCATAAGCTGAATCAGCATAATTTGCTCCCGGTGTACATGATTGTGCTTGTGAATTAAAAATTGCTGCACAAATCATAAATGAAGAAAGTAAAAGTTTTTTCATAGTTGTTTTTTTAATTTGAGCACCAAATATACGTAAAAAAAAATTGAAAATTCGTAAAAACGCTATCCAAGATCTAATTTAGCTTGCATGTTATTAAATTGTTCGGTCAATGAAAAAAAGGAAGTAAATTTGTACTATGTCATTTGATAACATTCCATTAGCAGAAAGAATGCGTCCTAAATCAATAGAAGACTATGTAGGACAGACACATTTAATTGGTGAAAATGGTCCAGTTAAACGTGCGCTAGACGCTGGAATGATTCCATCTATTATTTTTTGGGGACCACCTGGTGTTGGTAAAACTACATTAGCTCATTTATTAGCACAAAAATTAAATCGGCCTTTTTTTAGTTTATCTGCTATATCGGCAGGGGTTAAAGATGTTAGGGAAATAATTGCAAAAGCCGAAGGCAATCAAGGCTTTTTTCAAGAGAAAAAACCGATATTATTCATAGATGAAATACATCGATTTTCTAAATCACAGCAAGATTCTGTCTTAGGCGCAGTAGAAAAAGGTACGATTACCTTGATTGGTGCTACAACCGAAAATCCATCTTTTGAAGTGATATCAGCCTTGCTTTCTCGTTGCCAAGTATACACATTAAAAGAACATACTAAAGAGGATTTGACCTTACTTTTGAAAAATGCTGTTACTGCTGATCCCGGGATAAATAAACGTAAAATTGAATTAAAGGAAATAGATGCATTGCTAGCATTTTCAGGAGGGGACGCAAGAAAATTACTAAATTTATTTGAGCTTTTGGTTAGTTCATTCACCGATCAAGAACAAGTAATTATTACCGATGAACGAACTAAATCCATTGCAACTGAGTCTTTTTCACGTTATGATAAAGATGGCGAGCAACATTATGACATTATTTCTGCTTTTATAAAATCAATTCGAGGCAGTGATCCCAATGCATCGGTTTATTGGTTGGCTAGAATGGTTGAAGGAGGCGAAGATCCGAAGTTTATTGCAAGAAGACTACTAATTTTGGCTTCTGAAGATATTGGTTTAGCCAATCCGAATGCACTTTTGCTTGCTACAAATTGTTTTCAGGCTGTTGAAATGATTGGTTGGCCTGAATCTCGGATTATCTTAGCGCAATGTACAATTTATTTGGCCAGTTCACCCAAAGGAAATGCATCTTATATGGCGATTAATCGTGCCCAAGCCAAAGTTCGAGAAACGGGTAATTTAGCGGTTCCTTTGCATCTTCGTAATGCGCCAACCAAATTAATGAAGGAACTTGGATATGGTTCAGATTATCAATATTCCCATGATTTTCCTGGTAATTTTGTGCAGCAAGAATTTATGCCTGATGAATTAAGTAATACATCTTTTTTTGTGTCAGGAAGTAGCTCGAAGGAGCAAGAGGTAGAACAATTTATTCATTCCCGATGGGATAAGAAATATAAATCAAAATGAATCGATTACTTTTTGGATTGATTCTGTTCATATCACGTTTTCCACTTTGGGTTCTTTATCCGTTAAGTGATTTATTTTATCTTTTGTTAATTACTATTTTACCTTATCGAAAAAAAGTGATTGATACGAATTTAAAGAATTCATTTCCCTCCATGTCAAATAAAGAGTTAAGGAAAATAAGAAATCAATTTTATAGACATTTTGCTGATCTTTTAATTGAAGGAATAAAAAATTTAACTATCTCGAAAGAAGAATTGTCAAAACGATTTAAAATTGAGAATCCTGCTATTCTCAAATCCATAATTCAAAAGAATGAAAGTATTTTATTGATTTCTGGTCATTACGGTAATTGGGAATGGTTGATCACAAGCCTACCTATACTTTTACCTTATAAAGCCATAGGAATCGGTATGCCTATGACTAGTTCTTTTTGGGACAAATCAGTGAATAAAAGAAGGGCAAGATTTGGTATGAACGTAGTACATTCAGGTAATTACAAGCAAAGTTTAATGGATGAATCTTTAAAGGCAATTTTAACTTTATCCGATCAATCACCAGGTTCAGCCGAAAATGGATATTGGACAACATTTCTTAATCAACCTACAGCTGTTTTGTTTGGTGCAGAGTTTATGGCACATGAGTATAATTTTATCCCTGTATTCTTCTCAATTCGCAAAGTGAAAAGAGGCTATTATTCACTGAGTCTAATTCCCTTTGAAAAGCCTTTGAATAAGTTGAACTATGGAGAAATAACGGAATGGCATTCACGATTGTTAGAAGATGAAATAATAAAGTCGCCGAGTAATTGGTTGTGGTCACATAAACGCTGGAAACGTCAAGTTCCTGCAGATTTAGCAATCCTGAAAGAGAATCAGAAAAATCGTTTTGAAGCCCGCTTTCGAACTGAAAAATAATTACCGAAACCTAAATAATTTGTACCTTCATCCCAAAAGTTATTCATGAAAATAGCGTATTCTCTTTTACTTATCCTGGTGTCTTTTAAATTCAATGCTCAGTCTTTGGAAGGAGGGCAAAAACCCAACCATGGCCCATCAAAAGCTGCGGGATGTGCTCCGCCAACCACTACTACCTATTTGGAGTTGAATAATGTGCGGGCAATGATACATACTGCCGGTAATTTATGGCAAGTTCCCAATCAGAATTTTTCTCAATACGAAATCCCGAAAAATTCTGGCATCATGGCCTTATTTACTGCAGCATTGTGGCTCGGTGGAACGGATGTAAATAATCAGTTAAAATTGGCGGCCTTAAGATACAGAGATGGACAAGATTATTGGTCGGGACCCCTTACGCAAATTACAGCAGAAACAACTTATGACAATTGTAGTAAATACGATAAGCATTTTGTAACCACCCAAGATATGGTTCGAGAATTTAATGCTTGGTTTGAAGCGGGAATTAGTGATCAACAAAATGGTACGTCTACTCAAAATGAATTATTTCCCGGATATAAAGTTCCAGATATTATTAAAAATTGGCCCGCCCATGGGGATGTTACACAAGGTCAAGATTATTATTTAGCTCCATTTTACGATTTTAACGGTGATGGGCACTACAATTGGGAAGATGGAGATTTCCCCTGGTATGATATAAAAAAAGATAAAGAGTGTAGTGTTGATCGTTCGGTTTCTCTTTATGGGGATATGAATTATTGGTGGGTTATGAACGATAAAGGAAATATTCATACCGAAACGGGTGCGGATCCAATTGGGATGGAAATACGCGCTCAAGCTTTTGCTTTTGCCTCCAATGACGAGGTAAATAACATGACATTTTATAACTATGAATTGATAAACAGGGGAACACAAACTCTTTATAATACCTATTTTGGTTTTTTTACTGATGGTGCACTAGGCGACCCTTACGATGATTATGTTGGATGTGATGTAAGTCGAGGATTAGGATATTATTACAACGGAGACAATTATGACGCTGATAATTCCGGATATAAGGGGTATGGAAATTCACCACCTGCCGTGGGTGTAGATTTTTTTGAAGGGCCCTATCAAGATGATGATGGTATCGATAATGGGTTTGGAATTGGAACGGATGAAGCCCTTAATGGAATAGGTTATGGAGATGGAATTGTGGATAATGAGCGGTTTGGGATGCGTAGATTTCTTTATTATTCCAATACTACTAATGGTGCCAATCCGAATCAAACAGATCCGGTTAACGCCTCGGATTACTACAATTACTTGAGGGGGTATTGGAAAGATGGAACCAAATTCGTTTATGGGGGAAGTGGACATATATCGGATCCTGAAGCAAATCCATTAATTCCATGTGATTTTATGTTTCCGGGCACAACCGATCCCTTAGGGTGGGGCACAGGAGGACTTCCTCAACCAAACTGGACCGAACAAACAGCGAACAATACACCCAACGACCGGAGATTTGTAGAGTCAGCAGGTCCATTTGTTCTAAAACCTGGTGCAGTTAACAATATTACAGTAGGGGTGGTGTGGGCTAGATCAACTGGTGGTGATCCATTTCAATCTGTAGAAACATTGAGGCGTGCAGATGATAAAGCACAAGCTTTATTTGAAAATTGTTTTAAAGTGATGGATGCTCCTCATGCTCCTGATTTGCACATACAAGAAATGAATGAAGAATTGATTTTAACGCTTTCTAATGCACCTAATTCAAATAATTTCAATGAAGAATATATTGAAGCAGATCCGTTCATCGTTTCAAGTGATCCTAATGCAGATAAGAAGTTTCGTTTTCAAGGGTATCAGATTTTTCAATTAAAATCAAACCAAGTATCTCTTTCAGATTTGCGTAATCCTGAAAAAGCCAGGCTGGTTGCGCAATGTGATATAAAAGATAGTATTAAGAATATCATCAATTTTGAATTCGATGAAGAATTAGGTTTTAGCGTTCCTGTAGAGGTAGTAAAGGCCGAAAACAAAGGAATAAAGCATAGTTTTTCTATTAATACGGATCTCTTCGCCCAAGGACAACCCAAGTTAGTGAATTTCAAAAGGTATTATTATATGGCTATTGCTTATGCCCATAATAATTATAAAACCTATATTCCGGATGATCCAACCTATATTGATGGTCAAAAAAAACCATACCTCGCGAGCAGAAAAGCCGCTGTAGGAGAGGTATTGGTAATGGAAGGAATTCCACATAATCCTGCTCCCGAAAATGATGGAACGAACTATCTGATGGAATACGGTCACTCCCCTCAAATCACGCGAATGGATGGCTACGGAAACGGAAACCGTTCGTTAGAAT
>CAZTFG010000015.1:0-35212 GCA_964612725.1 uncultured Lishizhenia sp.
TGCATTTAACACAAGTCATGCGGCAATCTTTGTCATCCGGAATATTATATAACGCTAGCAATTTAAGATCCGATTCAAAAAACATTCAACTTAACCTAGGAGAATTTACCGATATTATATCCATTGATGGTTTAACCTTGCAAGAGTTTTTGGAAAAGTCTTACGATACGGTTGGTAGTGAAGAAACGATATTAATAACCCGAAGCAATAAACGAGCTAATGAATTCAATAGGCAAATTAGATCTCGAATCTTATGGCGAGAAGAATCATTACAAGCCAATGATGACCTGATGATTGTCAAAAACAATTATTATTGGGCTCAGAAATTCAAAGTGGGATTTTTAGCCAATGGTGAATTGATTCGCGTATTAAAGCTAAAGAAAAAAGAAACCTTGTACGGGGTTGATTTCATTCATGCGACTGTTGAATTATTGGATCAAGAAGAATCAACAATGGACGTGATTTTGTTTGAAGAATCCCTTTATTGCGAAGGGCCAAACTTGGAACGAGATCGCATTAAACAATTGTTTTTTGAAATTGAAAAAGATTACACGCATATCAAATCAAAAACGACACGCTATGCAGAAATAATGAAAAACCCTTATTTTAATGCGTTACAAGTTAAATTCTCTTATGCCGTAACATGCCATAAATCGCAAGGTGGGCAATGGAAACATGTATTTATTGATTTTGGATACATGACACCCGAAATGATTGATGAAGAATATAAAAGATGGTTATATACGGCCTTAACCCGAGCCTCTGAAAAGGTTTTTCTTTTAAATTTTCCGCCCTTTTTATTCCAATGATTCTACTTTCCACTCGGAATAAAATTCTTCTAAAAAAGCTTCCATCAATGCATGCCGTTTAGCAGCAATGCTTTTGGCTGTAATTGTATTCATTCGATCTTTTAACAAAAAGAGCTTTTCATAAAAATGATTTACAGTATGACTTACTGAATTTTTATATTCATCTGCCGTTTGATGCAAGATAGGTGAAACCGCTGGGTCAAACAGTGGCCTGTGCTTACTACCACCATATGAAAAAGCGCGAGCAATGCCTATGGCACCAATGGCATCTAAACGGTCGGCATCCTGAACAATTTTAGCTTCAATAGTATCTGATAAATCAGCCACGTTAGCACCTTTAAAAGAAACTTGAGAAACAACTAGCTGGATCTTTTGTATTAAATCCATAGGCGCTTCAAAATCAAGTAGAATTTCTGCTGTGAGTTGGCTTCCCTTATCCCAGTCTCCACCATTGTATTTGTGATCCGAAACATCGTGTAAAAGAGCGGCTAATTCAATCACCAGCAAATCACCCCCCTCCTTTTGTTGGATGTATTTAGAGAGTTTCCAAACGCGTTCAATATGATGCCAATCATGACTCCCTTCACTATCCTTGAATTTATTTTGAATATATTCAGAAACCTTTTCTACTAACTTTTCCATTTTTTAATCCTTACAAATCGCATCTTTTGGTCGCATCAACGGGTTCCAGGAAAACCCTTTAATAAATTGTTCTTCCTTAATGATTTTATCCATTGGGTAGAATTTACCTTCGGGTTTGTCAATATAACTTCCACCTTTTACCTCACCACTATCCAAATCTAAGCGTAAATCACCGGCATATAAGCGATTCATTCCTTTTCGTTTAATAATCAGAGTGGTATCACTTTGCTTTTCCTCTTGAGGAAAGAAAATTGTCCAAGCATTTCCATTTACTTGTGCTGATTTTAATTTTTGATTCTCAAAAAAAGCTACCATATTTCGACCTGATAATTGATTGTAATATTTGCCTGAATCGAGCTCCATAAGTGCCGAAGTATTATCAAAAATTTCGATTTTGTTCAACACGGTATCCTTAAAATAAATGATCATTTCTTTTCCCTTCAATTCGGTGTTTTCAGACCATGCAATTGGATTTTTATATAAAAACAACTGATTTAGAAACTCACTGAAAACGACACTATCAGAAATTGCTTGCAGTTGACGATTAAAAATCTTAACATTCCTAAAACCTTGAGTAAATTGTTTTTCAAGGCTATCTTTTTTTGTAATTAAAGTATCCGCATAAACAATCAATGTATCTTCTTTTTCAATACGTTTTACGCAGGCACCTCCTGTTATCACGCTTGTTTTATTTAGGTCATCATTAACGATTTTCTTTCCCTGAAAAACCATGTTTTGAGACTTATCTTCAAAATAACTATTCCCTGTTGATTTAAATTGTTTTAATAGCGGGTTATATTCGAGCGTATCTCCCTTTATTATTTTCTGATCTTCCAAAACCATAGCATCGCCAATTAATTTCCCTTCACCCGATTGAACGTTATACCAACCTTTATTGCAATAAAATTCAGATTTATCTTTTACAATTTTTGTTGGGCCAAAAAATCGAGCTATTTGACTACCGTAGGAAAATTGTAAGGTGTCGGTTTGCATGCTCAAATCATCCTTTCTGTATTTCACATTACCACTAAAGAAAAAATCCTTTGATTCTGGATAAAAATAGCCTATTTTACTGGTTAATTTTTCATTGGAGCTAATACTCTCGATTATTCCATTACGCCTATAAACCCCTTTTTTTGCGCGTAAATCATAATCCATGGAGTCTGTACTTATTTTGTATTCCATATCACGAACACGTACATTCCCCCATAATTTTGCAAATCTTGTTTTGCCTCGAAAAAGAAGCGAATCGCAATAGAGGTTAATATCCTTTGAATCTAGTTGAACCTTGCCATAAGCAATTACAATTTGTTCTTTATCAAAAAAGTGAGCTGAATCGCAAAACATCACACTTCCCTTGTATTTAAAATTAACCGGTCCGATTAATCGATGAGCCTTTTTTTTCGCATGATACTCAATCATTTGAGCACCTTCAATTAATTCCAGTAAATCAGGTTCATTTTGAGCCCTTACATTCAGGATACAAAAAAGAAAAAGCGTACAAAGAACAGCAATTCGCATGTACGGATTTATATTCAATGAGAAGTAATTAGGGTTTGGCTTCGATCGGGGCCAACTGATACAATTGTAATAGGAACTTCCAATAATTCTTCTAAAAGCGATACATACTGTTTCAACCCAGTAGGAGCATTTTCATAAGTATCCAGTTCGGTTAAATCACAATTCCATCCAGGAACATCCTTATAAATTGGTTCAATGGATTGATCGCAAATTGAAAATGGAAATTCATCTGTAACTGTACCATTTACCTTATAATGCGTACAAATTCGTATGGTATCGAACACGCTTAATATATCCGCTTTCATCATGGAAAGTTCAGTAACTCCATTTATCATGATGGCATACTTTAATTGTGGAATATCAATCCAACCACATCTTCGAGGTCTACCGGTAGTTGAACCAAATTCTCGGCCTTCCTGCCTGATTTTTTCACCGACTTCATCTAATAATTCTGTTGGAAATGGACCGCTTCCTACACGGGTACAATACGCTTTGAAAATTCCAATAACTTTTCCAATTTTTGTAGGAGCAACCCCAAGTCCGGTACACGTTCCTGCTGTAATTGTATTAGAGGATGTTACGAATGGATATGTTCCGAAATCTATATCCAGCATGGTACCTTGAGCTCCTTCAGCTAAAACAGATTTCCCCTCTTTTAATGCTTTATTTATATAATGTTCACTATCAACAGCTAAAAATTGGCGTAAAAACTCAACACCTTCCATCCATGGACCTTCAAGTTCCGAAAGGTTAAAATCAAATCCTTCAAAATGTTTTAAAATCCCTACATGTTTCTCTACCAGCGCATCATATTTTTCTTTAAAATCTGGTTCGAACACATCCCCTACACGTAAGCCATTTCTGCCTGTTTTATCCATATAGGTTGGTCCAATTCCTTTAAGGGTTGACCCTATTTTATTTTTCCCTTTAGCTGTTTCAGATGCGGCATCCAACAAACGATGAGAAGGTAAAATCAAATGAGCTTTTTTAGAGAAAATTAAACGTTCCTTAACTGGGATTCCAACTGCAATTAATTTTTCAATCTCAATTTTGAGTACAACGGGATCAATAACAACTCCATTACCAATCACATTCAATACGTTATCACGAAAAATACCAGAGGGAATTGTATGAAGTACAAATTTCTTTTGATCAAATTCAAGCGTATGTCCGGCATTTGGCCCACCTTGAAATCGAGCTATATAATCATATTTTGGCGTTAGAACATCTACAATTTTTCCTTTTCCTTCATCTCCCCATTGAAGACCTAACAAAACATCTACTTTCATTCTTATTTATTAAAATGGTTTATTGCCTCTTGCTGTGAGGAATAGATACTAAATACCTCATACAATTTAGAAATTTCAATCAATTTTTTAATACCATCGTTTGGATTAGCGAGCACAACATCCCCATTATTAATACGTGCTCTGGTCATTGTTTTAATTATAAAAGCAATACCACTTGAGTTCGTATGTGTTAATCCTGAAAGATCAAAAACAATATTCCAAATGGTCAGTTGCGCGGTTTGTTCTTTCAATGTTTCTAAATCCAAATCAGACAAAATTCTACCTTCAAGAGAAATTACAATTGAATTAGCGGAATTCATTAATGACACTTTCATACCTATTTAATTTGTATTTTTTTCTGCGTAAAAATAAAGGGAATGGTGATGGATTTTCACACCAAAAACTTCTTCGATTGTTGCTTTGATTTGCTGTATTCTTGGGTCACAAAACTCGATTACCTCACCAGTATCTGTACAAATCACATGATCATGTTGCTTTGACCCGTGTGATTTTTCAAAATGCGCAATGTTTTTTCCAAATTGATGCTTTCTTACCAAGTTACAAGCAATTAACAATTCAATTGTGTTATAGAGTGTAGCTCGAGAAACGCGGTAATTATGGTTTTTCATATTAATATAGAGCGATTCAATATCAAAATGACCATTATGGTTGTAAATTTCAGCAAGTATAGCAAAGCGTTCGGGTGTTTTCCGATGACCATTCTGCTCTAAATAGGCAGAAAAAATGTTTCGAACATTAACTTGTAGCTCTGCGATTGGCATATAATGAAACAAAAATAGCTATTTTGTTGCGAAGGCAATTCAATAGACAAAAGAATCTTTGAACAATTCATCCACAATTTGAACGAATTAACGAACCACTTCAATTTCATCAATAAATGTCCAAGGAATGTGACCCGCACCCGGTAATCCATTCGGAATATGTGCGAGCGATTTTACTTTCAATAACACATTTCTGGTGGGCTTATCAAGCTCGATTTGAAAATTGCGCACTTGTTCAGATTGTAAATAAGTTATTTTTACGGGAGATGAACAGATCTTCCATTTTCCTTTGTGAAAATAATATACTTCAATACGTTCAGGGAAATGTATCCATGAATGGTCATCACTTAGAAAGGAGATATGTAGTTGATTGTTCTTTTGTTTTTTGAGTAGATCAATTTGAATTTCGATTTCGGTGGTATCAAAACCAACCCATTCATTACTTTTCCAAGGCAGAGAGCCATGTTGACCATCGACAAGGGTCAAGCTTCCACTGTTATAACGTGGGTTTGGTTGAGTAATATACTTAATCGGCACACCTAACGAACTGGTAGAATGAATTATAAAATCGGTAAATGATGAATCTATTGAAGATTTTAGGCGATATGAATAATTTGATTTTTGCTTTTCAGTTCGTTCTATTTCAGATTGCTCTCCCTGAGACATAATAAAGTTAGCACTTGCACTCTTAACTGCAACATCATCCTTATTTTCCCAAACAGAAACCTCAAACTTTTCAGATTCTTGACCTGAATTAATCTCAAAATGAACACCTTTTTTTGACCTTTCCCAAACTATTTTGGGAGCTACGAAAGATTTCGAATAATGCACATTCAATCTTTTTAAAAAAGGCACATGTTTTTCAATTAATACATTTTTAAATTCGCTATATCTAGGTTTTTCCGAACACCAAAGTGTTTGAATTAATGCAATTGCTCTTGGATAAACCATAAACTCAACCTTTTCAAAATCATCCACATACTCGGTCCATAAATTAGCTTGTCCACCCAAGATGTAGTGTTCATATTTTTTATCTAATTGACTGGGTACTGGATTAAATTCATACACTTTTTCTAAAGGCGTAAATCCACCTATCGCCAAAGGTTCATCCTTGCTTTTACCTTGATAATGATCGAAGTAGCAATGAGAACCTGGTGACATAACGACTTCATGCTCCAGTCTTGCAGCCTCTATCCCCCCCTCAAAACCACGCCAAGACATTACAGCAGCATTTGAAGAAAGCCCACCTTCCAATATTTCATCCCACCCTATAAGTTTCCGTCCTTTTTCTGTTAAATATTTATCCATGCGCTGAATAAAATAACTCTGCAAATGGTGTTCGTCCTTCAAATTATTTTTCTTAATTACACCTTGACATTTGGCACATTCCTTCCATCTTGCTTTAGGCGCTTCATCTCCTCCAATATGGATATATTTTCCAGGGAAAAGCTGAAGAACTTCATCCAAGATATCTTGTAGAAAAAGAATCGTCTCCTCTTTGGAGCAAAAAATATCATCAAATACTCCCCACAAGCCTTCTACACCTTGCCGTTTACCTGTACACGAATACTCAGGATATGCAGCCAGTGCGGCACGACTATGGCCCGGCATCTCAATCTCCGGAACAATTGAAATATACTTAGCATTGGCGTATTCAACCACTTCTTTAATTTCTTCTTGAGAATAAAACCCACCATATTTATTTTTCTCAAACGTTCGAGGTTTTGTTGAGTAATGGTTTTGTAATGTACTATCTCGCCATGCTCCAATCTCAGTCAATTTTGGATATTTTTTAATTTCAATTCTCCATCCTTGATCATCGGTTAAATGCCAATGAAAGGTGTTAAACTTGTAATACGACATTAAATCAATATATCTTTTGACCTCATCTACTGTAAAAAAATGTCGAGAAACATCGAGATGTAGCCCTCGCCAAGAAAACTTAGGATAATCCTTAACAAAGCACTTTTTTAGATTGAACCCAGTCGCATCTTTTTCAATTAATTGCATCAGCGAATTAAATGCATAATAGCAGGATGCATCTGATGAATAAGAAATTACTACCTCCTCAGTAATGGAAATCGAGTATGAATCTTGAATTACGTTTTCCAATTTTTTAAATCGAACCTTTGGGCCAGTAGCGTATGATGACAAATCCAAAGCATGGTAAACTTTAGCCAAATTCGTCATTTGCATTTCCAAATTGTGCGAAACCCCAATAAAGTCAGTACTTAAAGACTCATCAAAATAAATAGCCCCCTCCATTTCCTTATACACCACTGGGGTGGGTAGAATCGCTGAAACCTGAGCAATTATGCCCCCTATAAAGAACGAAAACCAAAATGTTACAGCAAACCTCATCGTATTTTAATTATTTTTTTAAAAACAAAAAAAGCCACCTAAAATAGGTGGCTTCAACTAAATCTATTTCAATTAGTTACTAATTTTGAAATTAAATGGAAGTCGACAGATTACACGTTTTGGTTCACCTGCAACCTCTCCTGGAGACCATTTTGGCATTTTATTTAATACCCTAGTAGCTTCCTTAACGAACTCATCACATCCTGTTCTATTTGTTTCAACCTGAATATTTGAAATGCTTCCATCTTTTTCAACACAAAATTTCATAAATACACGACCTTGAGCATCCATATCCATACAGATCTCAGGGAATTTTACGTTTTCACCTAAAAATTTCTGTAATTCTTTTTCTCCTCCTGGAAATGCCGCTTCCACATCAGGGAACTCAACAGGCGCTTCCTGCTCAGGACATCCATCATTTGAAGCTGGACCGTATTCTTCAGGACATAAATCAACATCATTTAAAACTCCATCCTTATCAAGGTCATTATCAATTGGACAACCACCATTTTCGGCAGGGCCAGGAATTTCAGGACATTTGTCATCCATGTCACAAATACCATCCACATCAAAATCAGATTGACATCCAGAACCTCCTCCACCTGTTGGAACTTTAGTTTCTTCCGTCTCCTTTATTTCTTGATCAGTGGGACCTGGAGAAGGAGCTGGTGCAATTACTGGAGCAGGTGGTGCTGGTGGTGGCGGTGGTGGCGTATTATTCGCTTCTTCCTCCTTAGAATCTTTTTTATCCGATTTCGCTATGTCGCTTGATTTGTCCTCACCCGAAACAGTTTGGTATGAAAACGAAGCCAATACGATGGTCGCAATGAATAAAAATCCAGCATAAATAAGAGGCATTCTTAGTTTCTCTAAATCTGCCTGTTCGCTTTTTTTACTTTCCATAATTTAAATTTTAAATTGGCTTTGCAAATTACATTCCAAAATTAAAACTATCTTTCTAAAAATGATTTAATTGGAATAAAACTTTTTAACAATTAACCGATTAAGGCCTGATAATCATCAGCTGACAGTAAAGAATCTACTTCACTACTATCAGATAAACGAACTTTAACCATCCATCCAGCCTCGTATGGGTCTGTATTAACTAGTTCAGGATTCGCATCCAATTCCTCATTCAATTCCAATACCTCACCTGAAACTGGCATAAACAAATCAGAAACTGTTTTTACTGCCTCCACAGATCCAAACACTTCTTCTCTATCCAATGTCTCACCAACAGTCTCGATTTCAACGTAAACGATATCTCCAAGTTCATGTTGAGCAAAATCAGTAATACCAACAATTGCTATATCACCTTCAACACGCACCCATTCGTGGTCTTTCGTGTATTTTAAATTTTGTGGAATGTTCATCTCTAATATTTTTGACAAAATTAAAAGAAAAAATGAAATATAATTCGCATTTTTATTTGAAGTTAAAAAATCAAATTGACTAACTTCGCATCATGATAACAGCGGACCAACAAAAAGACCTTTCAAATCGAATAGAAGCGATCTATAATTATTTAAAGATTGACGAAAAGGAGGTAGAGCTGAGAGAGAAGGAATTAAAGACCCAAGATCCAGGATTTTGGGACGATGCGAAGAAGGCTGAAGGTCAAATGAAGGATATACGAGGGTTAAAATTTTGGATTGAAAGTTATGGAAACTTAAAACAAGCTCTTGATGATATCGAGGTACTGGTAGAATTCTACAAAGAAGATAATTCTCTTGAAGTTGAAATCGAAGAACAATTCAAATCATTATTAAATCAAGTCGAGGCAACTGAATTAAAAAACATGTTGTCCGGTGAGGAAGATAGACTGAGTGGTGTTTTACAGATAACTTCAGGCGCTGGTGGAACAGAAAGCTGCGACTGGGCATCCATGTTGATGCGAATGTACATCATGTGGGGACAGAAGAATGGATATAAGGTAACCGAACTCAATTATCAAGAAGGAGATGTGGCTGGATTAAAAACGGTAACTCTAGAGTTTGAAGGTGATTTTGCTTTTGGATATTTGAAAGGGGAAAATGGGGTTCATCGTTTGGTTCGAATTTCTCCATTTGACTCCAATGCGAAAAGGCATACTTCTTTTGTGTCTGTATATGTTTATCCTTTAGTAGATGATCAAATTGAAATCAACATCAATCCGGCAGATATTTCCTTTGAAACGTTCCGTTCAGGAGGTGCTGGTGGTCAAAATGTAAATAAAGTAGAAACTGCAGTACGTTTAAGACATGCCCCATCTGGAATAATCATCGAAAATTCGGAATCTCGTTCGCAATTAGCCAATAAAGAAAAAGCAATGCAATTGTTACGCTCACAATTATATGAACTTGAATTGCGTGCACGCATGGAGAAAAGAAATGAAATTGAAGCGAACAAGAAAAAAATTGAGTGGGGTTCACAAATTAGAAATTATGTGATGCATCCTTATAAGCTAGTCAAAGACGTAAGAACTGGTTTTGAATCTACTAATGTTGATGCTGTTATGGATGGTGAAATCAATGATTTCTTAAAATCTTATTTAATGACTTACGGTAGTTAAATTAGTTTGTTTACCTTCGTTAAAAGTATTTTTCATGCACGTTTATTTAGATAATGCCGCAACAACTCCGATGGCTCCTGAAGTAATTGAAGCAATGACTTCTGTAATGAAATCTGATTTCGGAAATCCATCATCAAGCCATTTTTATGGTCGCCAAGTAAAAGCACTGGTAGAAACTTCTCGTCGCACTATTGCATCTCATTTGAATTGTTCACCTTCTGAAATCATTTTCACGTCAGGTGGAACAGAAGCAGACAACATGGCTTTATTATCCTCTGTTAATGCTCTCGGTGTAAAGAGAATTATCAGCACAACCATAGAACATCATGCAGTTGGTCACACAATTGAAGCACTAGAAAAAAGTCACTCAATACGATATGACAAAGTCAAGATTGACAAAAAAGGACATGTTGATTTAGCCCACTTAGAAGAGTTACTAGATCAAAATATCCCTACGTTGGTTTCATTGATGCATGCCAATAATGAAATTGCTACGTTGTTGCCTTTAAAACAAGTTTCTGATATCTGTCGTAAATACAAAGCTTATTTTCATTCTGACACCGTTCAAACCATGGGTCATTATGCTTTTGATTTGAAGGAGTTGGACATTGATTTTATTACTTGTGCAGCTCACAAATTCCACGGCCCGAAAGGAACTGGTTTTTTGTATGTAAATAAAAAAAACAAAGTTGATTCACTCATTCATGGTGGAGCCCAAGAAAGAGGATTACGAGGTGGGACAGAAAATGTATATGGTATTGTTGGATTAGCCAAGGCTATGGATTTAGCTTATGAAGATTTACAAGGCCATCATACTCATGTCCAATCGCTCAAATCGTTTATGATTGAATCGCTATCAGCATTGTTTCCAACCATTGATTTTCATGGAGAAACCGATCCTAATCGTTCTTTGTATACGGTATTAAACGTTTGTTTTCCAAAAACGGAAAAAGGAGGCATGCTACTTTTCACGCTCGATTTGAAAGGAGTTGCAGTTAGTGGAGGTAGTGCATGTTCATCCGGAGCAAACAAGGGGTCTCATGTTTTGGAAGGTATTCAAGCAGATATGACAAGACCTAATGCGCGTTTTTCTTTTTCGAGATATACAACGAAAGAAGAAATTAAATATGCTTTGGATCAAGTTAAACATGTTTTTGAAATTAATTTGCGTTAATAAATGGAATCAAATCGGTTAAAGATCCTATCCATTTGCTCTTGGTATCCGAATGATTTCAACCCAACCTTAGGGAATTTTGTTAAAAAACATGCTGAGGCAGCCTCTAGATTTAATGACTTGGTTTGCTTGGCCGTATTTCCTTCTGTAAAAGATAAATCAATTAGAATCGTAAAAAATCAAGGGGAATCATTTTCAGAAATAGTCGTATACTACCCGAAAATTCAAACCAAATTTCGCCTCTGGAACTTATTCCGAAATTTCATTTCTCATCGGCAAGCATTCAAAGAAGGATACAAAAATGTTCAATCGATTATCGGTCAACCCGATTTAATTCATTTGAATATTACCTATCCGCTTGGAATTTGGGCTTTGTATTTAAAATGGACAAAAAAAATCCCTTATGTTGTTACAGAAAATGCGACTGGATTACATGTAGGAAGTGATCATGCTTATCCAACTTCGATTTTGTTTTTATGTAAACAAATTCTTAGAGGAGCGGCAGTTTTACTTCCAGTTAGTGAAGACTTAAAATCCTACATGAAACAACTAAGTCCGAAATCACATTTTAAGCTAATCTCAAATGTGGTTGACGAAACAATTTTCACTTTTAAGGCTGATCAACCAGTCAAACATAAAAAATCGTTTATCCATATTTCAACATGCCTTGATGTTCACAAGAATATTCGTGGAATGCTTTCAACCATTTCCAACATAGCCAAATATCGGCAAGATTTTGACGTAAAAATCGTAAGCGATGGCGATGTGCAATATGCCAAAGATCTAGTTTCAGACTATGGATTAGAGGAAATTATAACCTTTTACCCAACCATGACTACATCTCAAATTGCAGGTTTGATTGAAGAAAGTTCTGCTTTGTTGCTTTTCAGTAATTATGAAAATTTCCCTTGCGTAATTGCCGAAACGTTGATGATGGGGAAACCAGTAATATCAACAGATGTAAATGGCATTCCAGAACACGTTCATGCTTTTAATGGAATCTTAGTATCCAAAGGAGATGAGCTCGAACTTGAAAAGGCAATTTGTAGTTTTTTGGATGATGAACTGACTTTTAGTCCCAAAGATATTCATAGCTACGCATTTAATCACTTTAGTTATCAAGAAGTTGGGAGACAATTTGATGACCAGTATCGGATTGTTTTAAAATCAAAAAGTAACTAATGCTTAGGGCTATAATCGGTAATTTTAGTGTGCGATTTTCTGCTGCTATCTTTAATTTACTGATAGCCATTTTAATTTCGCAGTACCTAGGTGCCGGAGGAAAAGGGGAACAAAGTATTATTTTAGCATCAATCACAATTATCCTTTTAGTTGATAATTTAATCGGGGGAGCTTCCATCATATATTTAGCACCTCGAACCGGGATAAAAAACCTAATTGTAACGTCCTATTCCTGGGCTATTTTTATAAGTATTGGATGTTATTTAGTTCTAAATTCATTTGCTTGGTTTGACCAAAAACATGTGTTTACGATTAGTTTTGTTAGTGGATTAAACTCGATCATTTCGATAAATTCATCCATATTAGTGGGTAAAGAAAAAATTCATAAAAGCAATTTACTCAGCTTTAGCATTCCATTTCTTACCTTATTGGTAATTATTTTTCAGGTATTTAATGAAGCCAGCAAAACAATAGACCTCTATATTTTAGCCATTTATATTGCCTATGGTTTCACCTTGCTACTTAGTTTGGTTTTAATCAGCAAAGAGTTAACCAAAGAAGATGTTTTTCAACCAAAATTACTTCCACACACCTTTAAAACGCTTTTGTTTTACGGTTTTCAAAATCAACTTGCTCATATATTCCAATTGCTCAGTTTTAGGTTGAGTTATTTTTTATTGGAAACCCATCATGGTCAAAAAGAAGTAGGAGTATATTCAAATGGTTTATCAATAATAGAATCTATCTGGTTAATTACAAGCAGCATCTCGTTATATCAATACTCGAGAATATCAAACAGTAACGACAAAAAATATTCACTTCTATTGACGGAAAAATTAACCAAACTAGGTTTACTTCTTGCTTTCCTGTCTTTATTGATCGCCTTTTTTATTCCAGCTAATTTTTACAAATGGTTATTTGGTAATGAATTTGGTGAATTAACGAATATAATTAAACTCATGACGCCGGGAATTTGGATATTTAATTATGCATTAATTATGGGGCATTATTTTTCAGGAGTAGGTAAATACTATGTAAATGCAATTGCATCACTTTCTGGATTCATTGTCACCTTTATTTTATCTGTTTTTGTTTTCCCTCAAATCACCATTTATGATGCAGCACTTACGGCGGTGATTTCTTATTTTACCACCTCTTTCGTTGTGATTTTATTTTATTTAAAAGAAGGGGGTAATTTTGTTATATTTCCAACACTTTATGAAACGAAAGAATTTATTAATCAGCTAATTTTAAAAAGAGGGATTAAATCAAATGAAGAAAATTAAAAAGTTAATTACTGGAATTGTATTATTAATCAAAAAACCCTACTTGATTAACCACATTTTAAATGATAATGAAGCGTTAAAATCTCGTTTTCTGACGGAATTCCCAGCTAGTTATCCACATGCTCAAATCCCCTTAAATTCCATACATTCATCTGCTGACAGACATACACTACGTACCTATTCTTTCCTGAGTGGATCCTCTTTGGCAACTGATTTTATGGCGCTCAAATTGGCTTGTTTACGCGTGAATGCCACAGATTATCTTGAAATAGGAACATGGAGAGGGGAATCCGCTGCTAATGTAGCTGACGTGGTGGAAAATTGCTTCACGCTTAATTTATCCGATGAAGAACTGCAGGCCTTAAATCTGTCTCAGGATTATATCGATTTACATCGTTTTTTCTCGCATAACAAATCAAATGTTCAACACCTTTTTGGTGATTCAAGATATTTCAACTTTGAACAATTAGATAGAAAATTTGATGTGCTTTTTATTGATGGAGATCATCACACAGATTCAGTTGAAGCAGACACTAAACGATTGTTTCCTCTATTAAAAAATGAAAAATCCATTTTGATTTGGCACGATGCTAAAAGCGATACTGAAACCGCGCGATATGAAGTATTATTGGGAATTTATCGAGGAATGCCAAAAGAAACACATCCTTTTATCTACTTGATAGAACATTCACTTTGTGCTATCTATATCCCCGAAAATATAAATTCAACCCCATTGAAACTTTACAGTAAGCCTACTCAAGCTTTTGAGCTGGAAGTATCAATAAAATCAATCGATTAGCGGATTATTTGAATGAGAATTTGCGTTGCATAAGGTAACTAAACACAACAACAAGGCATGATGAAATTACATTCGCTACAGAAGGATAGAAGCTAATACCTTCTATCAACAATTTCAAAATACACCAATTAAGAAGTGCAGAGACAACTCCACTCAATCCATATCTGAAAAACTGCACCCTACCTTTCAATTCACTTTCTGTAAAAACCACATATCTCATCAGCCAAAAACCTATTAAAAAAGAGATGACAGCGCAACAAAATGAGGAAAGGGTATAAGCCGAAAAAGTATATGAAATAAAATCAATATAAAAGAGTTTTTTCTGAAATACAAATTGATAAAAAAGAAAAAACAGGAACCAACTCAACACAAGATTTGAGCCACCACATGCTGCATAATAATACGTTTGCTTAGAGATAAACCGTTTAAAAATAGGATAAAAAAAGTCTAAAATTAGACGAATCAAATAAGGAATTGACATTTTTTCTATCCTTATTTACTTTTAAATGAATTGATTGCATTTGTAGTAAATTCGCTCAACACAAGTTTTCCACTCATAGCTGCGCGATCAGCTAACAATTGATCCCAATTTTCAGTACCCTCCCAGAAAATTGATTTTAACATAGCCATTGCTTCTGGGTTCGATTTGGATAGTTGTTTAGCTAAGCGAGATACTTCTGCGTCCATTTCTTCAATTGAATCAAATACTTCCGTATATAGTCCCTTTTTCTTAGCCCAATTTGCTGACCTCCACTCTGTAGCATTGATTGCTAATTCACTCATCGCAGACAAACCAATTTTTCGAGCAACAGCTGGACCAACTACGAAAGGACCAATCCCAACAGCTAATTCTGATAATTTCACTTCAGCATGTTTGGTTGCTAAGCAATAATCTACTGCAGAAGCTACGCCAACACCACCTCCAACAGCTTTACCTTGAACTCTTCCAATAATAAATTTCGGGCATTTTCTGCATGCATTGATTACTTGTGCAAAACCACTAAAAAAGGATTTTCCCGTTTCAATATCTTTAATCGAAATTAGTTCATCAAAACTTGCTCCAGCGCAAAATGCTTTTTCACCAATCGATCTCAAGACAATTACTTTCACCTCTTCATTTTCTCCTAATTCTGTTATAGTTTGAGCTAATTTTTGTAAAATCTTACCCGGCAAAGAATTGCTAAGCGGATGACCAAATTCTATAATTCCAATTTCATCTTGAATAGAAAAAGTTACTGATCCTTGGTTAATTGCCTCTGTCATGTGATTATTGCTTATTTTAATGTAAAACTATCCGTACCAATTAAATTTCCTTCGCAATAGATACGTACTTTATATGTTCCTTTGCTTGCTTTTTCACCGCGTAAATCATAGTATACTCCCACGTCAATGCTTTGATTTTCATAATCAAATTCACGTTTTTCTGAATACGGAATAGCTCCTTGGTCCGTGTCAATCACATTAGAACTTCTTGACTGTAGGGTTTTTCCTTCTGGGGTTATAATTTGCATGTAAACTACTTTTTTACCTGCCGAAGATAATGGATTAGAACCTATTGTGAATAAGCACTTGATTTGAATGGTTTCTTTCGCTTTAGTAGTTTCTTTGGTGCTATTATTTCTTTTCAAATCCATCCCCGTAGTGGTAAAACTATAGGCTTGTAATTTTGCCCCTTTTTTTACTTTTGCGGTACTTTCTTCTGCTTCTTTTTTATACTCATCTCGTTCAGAGGCAGTTGAAGTTAATTTTTCAGAAGTCTCATCTAAATCCGTTTGAATTTGTTTGTTCAACTGATTTAATTGATCAATTTCCTTTATGTAACTTTTCATTATTTCTCTTAAGGTTTCATTTTCCTTTTCCATTTTTAACAATTTGGAATAGGTCAAATTACCTTGACTTTTCAGTGTGTTTATTTGTCCCAATAAGCCTTGAATTTTTGATTTTTCAATGTTTAAACTGTCTGCTTTTGATTTATCCATTTTGATCAACTCATCATAGTTTTTAAGCATTTGGGTCAAATTGGACTTCAAATCATTTGATCGACCCTCAATATCTACAACGGATCCAATTGATTTATTTACTTCCGAAAGATCTGACTTCAGTTTCAAATTCTCATTGAGAGCCGTATTTAACTCTTGAATTTTATTGGTGTATTGTTTTGACAAATAGGCAATTCCTCCTAGTAAACCAACAATAACCAACAGTAAAACGATATTGATTTTCTTGGAGTTATCCACTTTTTTAATTTCTTCAGACATAGTACAATTTTTACAAATTTAATAATCCCTTTTAATTCCCTCTTTACCTTGATAAAATTAGCATTTTACCTTTTCAGCTTTTTTTGAATTTAAAAATATTAATTACATGTTTTAATTAATCATTCTGCTTCTCCAATTGAATAGGAAACTCCCAATCCTGCTCCTATCCCCCATCCCGTGCTGGCTACCTTTCTTGTTTCTACGAATCCTTGCAACATCCAATTGGAAAAATGCCAATAACTTGCTTTAACGCCAAATGAACATGAATATTTCCATTCGGAATAATTTACTTTTTTATTCCAAACATAATCAAACCCTAAAAAATTGGCATAAGGTGCGATATCTCCATTGTAACCAATCGGAATGTGATAGGAAACGCCATCTGGTAAAACGGTTACTAAAATCCCAAGCACTACACCCAAATACCCCAAACCAAAAACAGATCCGGAACTGTTGCCGTAATCGGCAGAATTTGCAAGACCAGAAAGTAAACCAACCAATATGAGTGGAGGTCCTCCCAAAGAACCAATTGAACCGTGAATATGCTTGTATTTATCACTCCTTTTTTGAAACTCTAAATTATAAACCAACCCCAATCGATTTGGTAAGATATACTCACCTGTAATACCATAATTTATATAAAAAGCAGTATCAATTATACCAACACTAGTTTTGGCTCCAACATACCCTTTAGTACTTATCAATTGTCCTTGAACAACCGACGTAAAACAGATAAAAACGGCTATAATAACTACTTTCATTTTTTTTAATCGCAAATTCTACCTTTATTCTTATCATGATTGAAGTGTTCGTCAAGCATTTGAAATTCTTTCAACAATTCAGCTGAAGGTGGTTTGTTTTGCAACGAACTCAAATCAGGTTGACCTGCATCAACCCAAGCGGTATACCATATAGAACCTACGGCAAGAATAGCATCTCGCATTCGACGTTCTACCATGCCATTTAATTTTTGATGATACGCATCTGAAAAAGCTGATGAATATGTTAATACGGTAGTATTTCCTCGTTGTTCGTAACTATACTTCTGGTCCGAAGGAAATTCAGCCGTTAATTCTCTTTCAAAATTGAAAACTGAATCAAGCGCTAAATGCGATGACTTTACTGCATTCCATGCAAAATCAAGCACCCCATTGACATACAAACTTTTCCCTACAAAGTAATCAAAATTATCAGCATTAATTTCTACTAATCTACTTTCCCAAAAACCATGAATACCACGCTGATTCGTTAATTGACCGTTATAATTTTCAGTTGTATGTAAGGGAACATGTGCATCTCCAATATAATGACCAATTTCTGCTGAATATTTCAAAATCAAATCCACATTTTTTGTTTCAAATGCTTTTTGAAGTCGGAATTTCATTGTTTGAATATGCCATGGTACAATACCATATGCTTGCAAAGTATCTTCTGAATATTTTTTAACCGCATCATCCCATTTTCTAGGCATAATCTCAAAGGGATTTTCTTTTCCCTTGATGTAATAATGATCCAAATCAATATAATGTCGTTGAGCCTCTCCTTCTACTGCATACCTTCGTTTATCAGGATCTACGGAATGTTCCGTTAAAAATTCAATGTGTTCTTTATAAAACCCAAGCATTTCTGGTGGAAGGGTGAATACAGCTATCCTATTTATCCGTTTATGTCCGTAAAATCCCCAAAGCTGTTCATTCGGGTCTTCGTTATTCACTTTGAACCAGCCTGACCATAACTCAACCAAAATGGGAACGATAAAAATGAAAGACCCAAAAAAATACTTGCTATTCTTCATTTGATATAGGGCAAATTGATATGACAGGTTTAAAATCTAACTAAAATTACTAATAATTAGTTTCAACTTGCCTATTTAATCAAAAAATCTTGGGAATTGATTTTTGAACATACGAAACCCTGTAATGGTATATGTTCGGTATTCTTAACCTAAAAAATGAATAACTAAACTAATCTGATTGACCAGATAATTAATACTCATCTTCGTTAAATAGAAAATCCTCTCTTGAAGGGTAATCAGGCCATATCTCTTCGATGCTTTCATACATATCGCCTTCATCTTCTAAATCTTGAAGATTTTCAACAACTTCTAATGGCGCACCAGTTCTGATTGCAAAATCAATTAATTCTTCTTTAGTTGCTGGCCATGGCGCATCTTCTAAATATGATGCAAGTTCTAACGTCCAATACATAATGACAAATTTTTAGCCGTTTTTCGGGAGACAAAAATAGTTTTTTTTCTGAACTTTCGATAAAAAAATAAGATAAGTTTTTTACATCTATTTAATTTCAAGCAAATTCCAAGTGAAAAAAGAAATCTTCATAGATTAAACACATTGATTTTTATAAATTTTCATTCACTTTTGGTTAATTCTTACCAACTTTACCAAACTTGAATTGTTAGTATTAAAAGAAAAAAATGAATCAAAAGCCATTTCTGATAACCGGTCCGTGTAGCGCGGAAACAGAACAACAGGTTTTGGAAACAGCCCGAAGTCTTCAACCCCTTCAACCTAACTACTTTAGAGCAGGTATTTGGAAACCTAGGACACGACCAGGAGAGTTTGAAGGAGCTGGTAATATTGGATTAGAGTGGTTGAAAAAAGTACAATCTGAAGTGGGGCTCAAAGTAGCTACGGAGGTTGCCAAGCCAGAACATGTTGAGGCAGCTTTGAAAGCCGGTATAGATTTATTATGGGTTGGTGCGCGTACATCTACCAATCCATTTTCTGTTCAAGAATTAGCTGAGTCTTTAGCTGGTGTTGATATCCCAATTATGGTTAAAAACCCAGTAAATCCAGATTTAAAATTATGGATAGGAGCAATTGAGCGTTTTTACAAATGCAATGTCAATTCTATTTCAGCAATTCATCGAGGCTTTTCAGTATATGAAAAAACACGTTTCAGGAATAATCCGAATTGGCAAATACCGATTGATTTAAAGCATGAAATGCCACAAATTCAGCTTATTTGTGACCCTTCACACATTGGAGGCAGAACGGCTATTTTATTCGAAATAGCTCAAAAAGCAATGGATTTAAAATTTGATGGCTTGATGATCGAGACACATTTCGCACCCGCTCAGGCATGGACAGATTCCAAACAACAAATTGATGCCGTTGAATTATCTGCACTCCTAAAAAAATTAACCATTCGTAATTTTCATGAAATTGAAGAAGCTGAATTAATTGCCTTTCGATCAAGCTTAAGCGAACTGGATGACGCAATCATTCAACTGTTACACGAGAGAATGCAAGTTTCAGCAACCATTGGCAACTTCAAAAAAGAGCATAATTTAGCTGTTTTACAATCTAATCAATGGGAAGAAAGTCTTAGAAAAAATGTATCCAAAGCCATACTAGCGGATCTTTCTGAAGAATTCTCAACAACTTTGTTCAAATTAATTCATCAAGAATCCATACACATACAATCCACTATTTTAAACGGTCCAAATGAAGATGAAAATCATTAACCCTTTCAAATATACAGGTGAAATAAAGGTGAATGCATCTAAAAGTAATGTGCAACGACTTCTTGCAATTGCTTTACTGTCAGATAGTAAAACTACATTAAACGGATATCAATCGTGCTCCGATAACGATGCGTGCTTAACGATTATCAAACAACTTGGAGCTAAAGTGATCGCAGGTAAATCACTTAGCATCTATCCTCCTCAAAAAGAAAAACAAAAAGATATTTCCCTGTTTGTCAATGAGTCAGGATTAAGCTTGAGAATGTTTGCGTTTATTGCTAGTCTATATGGTAACAAAATAAAACTTTCCGCTTCTGGAACCTTACTAAAAAGACCACTCGATTTTCTTCAACAATCATTAGAGAACAGTGGTTTAACAGTAACAAATGCTGTGTTTCCATTTGAATATTACGGTGAATTAAGAGGTGGTAATATTCATATAGATGGATCGGAGAGTTCACAAATGCTTACTGGGTTATTAATTTCATCTCCATTGTTGTCTATTGATACAACTATTACTGTTTCGCACTTAGCCAGTAAACCCTATATAGATTTAACACTTCAATTGATGAAAGAATTTGGAGTGTCTGTTGAAAACAATAATTATCATACTTTTGAAATAAAGGGAAACCAGCGCTATTTGGGTAAAGATATTGTTATAGAAGGAGATTGGAGCGGGGCTGCAAATCATGTCGTGGGTGCTGCAATTTCTGGTAAGGTAAAACTATTAGGTTTATCTCCTGATTCGTTACAAGCAGATCGGATCTGTTTGGAAATTGTTAGTCAGTTTGGGGCAAAAATTACTTGGTTAAATGGAGATTTGATTGTTGAGAAAGCGAAAAAACCAACACCTATTGTTGTAGATTTAACAAACAATCCAGATTTATTCCCGATCCTATCTATTTTGGCTTGTGGTGCAATAGGAACATCTGTATTTACATCTACTGATCGACTAATACATAAAGAATCAAATAGACTTGAAACTGTTCAAGAGATGCTTACTGCACTTGGTGTATCGTTTACTGTAGGTAAGAATGCTATAGAGATTCATGGCAAGGGATTCGTTGAAGGCGGAGTAATTAACAGTTTTAATGACCACAGAATAGCCATGGCAGCAGCTATTTCTGCATGTATTTCAACTTCAAAAATCCATCTCACAAACCCAACTTGTATTGAGAAATCTTACCCGATGTTTTTTAATGACTTGGGGCTATAGTTCGCTCCTCTTTCGGGACGAAGAATAAAAAGATTAAGCCAAAAACAAAGAATAAAGCGACCGAAATAATGGAAAAACGAATGTCATCATACATAAATTCCATAAATGCAAAGAAAGCTGTTCCTATAACCATCCCGATTTTCTCCGCTGCATCATAAAAGGAGAAATAACTTGCATGATCCGTGGTTTCCGGTAAATACTTAGAATAAGTTGAACGCGCAATAGCTTGCACGCCACCCATTACCAGTCCTACAAAAGCAGCAAGTATATAAAATTCATTAGGTGTTTTGATGAAAAATGCGAAAACACAAATTACTATCCAAATCATCACAGTTCCAATAAGCGCATTTATATTACCTGTTTTTCGAGCAATCAAAGATGTTAATTTTGCTCCCAATGCACCAACGAGCTGAATTAATAAGATGGCAATAATTAAACCTGACTTATTACTTTTATCTGGCCATTCAATTTCTTTACTTGCAAATACCGTGGCCATTAGCATAACTGTTTGTACACCCGTATTAAAAAAGAAAAAAGCTACTAAAAATCTTTTAAGCCGAACCGTTTGTCTAAATTCAATAAACACCTTTTTTAATTCTCTGAATCCTTTCCAGATGTAATCCTTTTCAGGCTTTTTATCATATACATTATTTGGTAATACTCGATAGGTAATTTGAGCAAATCCAATCCACCAAACGGCGACTAACAAAAAACTCACTTTGGTAAAACTCTTATCCACTCCCATTATAAGTGCCAAGCAAATCACAAGAAGAAGGGTTGCTCCAATGTAACCGGCAATAAATCCACTGGCCGAAATTCGATCATGATCTTTAGGTTCTGCAATTTCAGGTAAAAATGCATTATAAAAAACCAAACTATTCCAAAAGCCGATGGTCCCAAAAAAAATGGAAAGCATTCCGAGTTCTATTTGATTCGGGTCAAAAAAATAAAGTGATGCACACGAAATTGAACCCAAATAACAAAAGAACTTCATGAATTTCTTTTTTGATCCCGTGTAATCAGCAATTCCGGACAACAAAGGAGAAAGAAAACTAACACACAAAAACCCAAGAGAAAGAACCAAGGAGTAAATGACACTTGGTGAAACTTGATACCCAAAAAAATCGGCTGTTACCTTACCTGGATCGACCAAATCAGGAGATGAACCCACACTTTTTGCATACACGGCTCGCGTGCTTGCTTCGTAAAAAATAGGGAAAATAGCTGAGGAAACCACTAAATTATAAACCGAATTTGCCCAATCATAGGTTATCCAACCTCGAATGATTTTTTTATCCCCTTTCTCTATCATGGAATAAATGTAAAAAATAATTGTGAATTTGATCTATTTATTTAATCTCCAATTGAAATTGGGTCAACAATCCGGGTAATCCGTCTAAGGTAAACTTCGCTTTTTTTACTTTATTTTTCCTTGGATCAATTTGAAAATGCCTTGCGGAGCTAAAATCTGCTTTCTCTAAATTTGAATTCTCAAAAATTGCTCCATGTAAATCGGCTCCTTGAAAATTACTTTCGGTTAAATCTGCCTCCGTAAAATCAACCTCTTGTAACTCGCACTGTATGAAACGAGCACGTTTAATGGATAGTTTATAAAAAGAAGCATGACTCAGGTTGCAACTAGTAAAGGAAACCTCAAGGGAAAAAGGATTAACCTGTTCGAACAACACCCCAATAATTTTACATTGGTTAAATTGAACTTGTTGAAAAGAAGTATTGTTTACTTTAATTAAACTGAGGTTACAATCAGAAAAAACACAATCTATGAATTTATAACTTGACCAATTTTCTTCACTAAAATCACACTCCTCGAAGGAGCAATTTTCATATTGTCCTGGTACTAAATCCTGTTTTCCAATTCTGAGAAAAGTATGATCGGAGTAATAATTCATGGTAACTTACTCAATTACACCATCAACATATTCTTGCAAATAAGCAAAATACTCTGTTAATTGGCCTGAAAGACTAGTTTCTGAACCGCGGGAAATAATTGCATCTGGATCCTCACGTAACAAGGCAGGAAGAACGTGTTTAATTAATTCATTTCCAAAATCTTCGGAGGCGTCTTTGGGTAATTCACAAGGAAGATTATCAACAGCCATAACGGCAATTGCATTTTCCGATTTATAATCAACCTCCTCACCCGTCCTTGGATCATACCCATAAATTGGGTCACTTATTTTACTCGGTCTTATGGTACAGGCTATTGGACCAGCAATATCACAAGAAATGTCAGCCACTACAGCTAATTTTCTGTTTTCCTGCATTAATTCCTCTTGAGAAAGAATAATCGGTGATTTACTGCTCCAAAAATGGCAAGGAATATACATATCAACCTTTGAAACGAAACGAGATAATATGGATTTATATTTTTCAGGATTCGAATAGAATTCCCCTTTATCAAAAGTAGCCCCATCAATTGGTGCATAATAATCTTCTAGTTCTAAATGAGCAAAAACGGGCTCATTAAATTCTTTAGTAAGAATTTCATCCGGAGTAACCTCTTTTATGGGCAAAAGATCCATGATTTCTCTTGCACCATGGCCAACTCGACCAAAACCAGTTAGTATACACTTGAAATTAGCTGGTAGATGTACCTTTTTCAATTCAGATTCTACCTCAATTCTATTTACACATTGATTAGCAGGCTTTAGCTGGTAGGAATTGTTTTTTAATCCCCAAGTTAAAAAACCATTATAGGTACCAACAATTCCAGCATAACGACCAAATCCAATCAATCGTTTATTGTTTTTATCTTTAATTACTTCATAATCAACCAATCTAATTTTTTTATCTAAAATCGATTTCAACAATTGTTGATTATATGCTTGTTTTTTTATGGTGTGAGAAAAGAATAGAAACGTCTTATTCGGAACTAAATCAGATATATTTACTTCTTTTACACCGATGATAATATCACAATTCTCAACTGAATCTACCAATAAAATCCCTTCTTTTTCATATTCCTCATCTTTAAACGTTCGAATTGGACTTCTTTGAACGTGAATCTTTACTTCGGGATAAAGTATTTCGACGGCTTTACATTGTTTGGGGGTAAGCGCAACACGAAAATCAGGTGGAACTTTACCTTCCTTAATAATACCAATAATGGTTGTTTTCATACTTTTAATGAGACTTAAGCTAACGGGGAATCTAATAAGTAATTGTCGATGAAATTTCGCGCACATGCTTCACCACCTCGACTTGACAAAATAACATCAACGGCAGTTTTAACAGAATTAACTGCATTAACCGGACAAGCTGAAAAACCGACTTTGCGAATACAGTCAAGGTCATTCACATCATCACCAATATACGCTACGTGTTTTAAATCCAATTCTAGATCTGAGCACCATTTAGTTAATACATCCAGTTTCTTATCTTGGCCAACATAACAAAGGGTAACACCTAACATTTCAGCACGTGTCTGCACCATTGAATTGGTAAAGCCAGCGGATAGAAAGGCGACTTTAATACCTTTATCTTGCAAGCGCATAATAGCGAGACCATCTTTGGTATTGTATTTTTTGATTTGATCACCATTTTCTGTAAAATACATTCCACCATCAGTTAATACGCCATCAACATCAAGAACCAGTAATTTTACATCCTTCGATTTTTTCTTCCATTGTCCCTCTTTATAAAGAGGTTTAAACAATAACGACATCAAATCTACTTCATATTCTTCGCATATTGCTTCAAGATCGAAAACAGTGAGTTCGTGAACATCTTCTACATCAAGATCACTTAAAAATTCCTGAAAATCAATTCCAAATTTGGAGCATAGCCCTTTAATATTTTGTTCTAATTGCATGTTATACCATTTTATACCCAACGCTTTCAGCCACTGGGCGCAAGGAGTTTAATAATTCTGTAAATTGTTTATAATCTAATTGTTGAGATGCATCTGATTTTGCAGTTGCCGGCGTTGGATGTGCCTCTATTAAAAGTCCATCAATACCCATAGCCACACAAGCACGAGCTAAAACAGGAACACCATAAGCATATCCCATGGCATGAGATGGATCTAAAATAATCGGTAAATTAATATGTTCTTGTAACCAAGCAACCCCACATAAATCTAGTGTAAATCGCGTTCCTGTCTCAAAAGTTCGCAATCCGCGTTCACAAAGTATCACATTTTCATTTCCACCCGAAAGAACGAATTCAGCGGCTTGAACAAATTCTTGGAGTGTTGTACCAAATCCACGCTTGATAAGAACTGGTTTGGAAGTTTTAGCACATGCTCGCAGGATTCCTTGATCATACATGGCCTTAGCACCTACCTGAATTACATCGGTATACTCAATGATTTCCTCTATATGAGTAGCATCTCGAGCTTCCGTAATTACGTTTAATCCGAATTCTTCACGCATTTTAGCTAATAATTTCAACCCTTCTAAGCCCAGACCTTGAAAAGAATATGGACTAGTTCTAGGTTTATAACACCCCCCTCTCAAGGTTGTTAGTCCTAATTCTACTAATAATTCTGCGGAGCTGCGTAATTGATCTTCTGATTCAACACTACACGGACCACCAATTAAAACCGTATTTAGAGTATCTCCACCAAACTCCACATTTGGCAGACTAATTTTTCTCTTGTGCTTGTTGAACTTTTTTGAAGCAAGTTGAATATCATTCGCAAAAACCCAAAATTTGTCCACGTACGTTTCAATCTCCACTGGAACTTCCTTTAAACTAGAGCCGGTAATTAACAGCGTTTCACCGTCCATTTTAATGCAAAATGCCTGAATATCAGCAGCTATTTTATTTGCTAATTCGTCGGAAACAGTATTTTTAAATTGAAGTATCATAGTTCTGCTTTAATAAGATTGACAAAGTTAACAATTCCAACAGCTTTTCTGTCCGAATTAACTACAGGTAAATACATAACAGGAAAAGAACACGACTTAATTAACTGCAACATTTCAATAACGGTTTGACTCTTATGAATCACTAAAGGATGCGTATTCATCATCATAACCGGAGAAAGATCTTGTAACTTATCTAAGTTTTTTAGCAATGCCTTACGAATGTCAGCACTCGATATCAACCCTGTTAGTTTATTGAAATCATCTACAACCAAACAAAATCCGAGGTTCCCGTTTTCAATTGTTTCCAATACCACTCGTACTTGTTTCTCAGTATCTTTTATAACAGGGCATTCTGAAATCGGTGTCATAAAATCTCCAACTTGAAAGTGGGAAGCGATTTCACGGCTTTGCAAATTAAACAAGGCATGTCCAATGCTAGGCTCATTAAATAAATAAGAGCCTGATACTGAACAACTCACACCCATATTCCTCAAGATGAATGAAACTTCGCCATTTACTCCTCCATCCACATGAATTGATTTTGATGGATATTTATTTCGAAATCGTCGAATTTTATCGAAATTAACCTTGTCAAACAAACCTCCACTTTGTCCCGGAGTTGTAGCCATGATTAAAATAAAATCAAAGTGATTGTAATTTTCAAAAATAGTGATTGGCGTATTGGTCGTAACAGCAATTCCTTTTTTTCCAGAAACCTCATCAGGAATACAAAGAACATCTTTCAAATTTTCATATTGAAAGGTTACATATTCAACAGGATGCTTGATAAGTAAATCGTAATATTTTTCTGGTGTATCTGTGATAATATGTAAATCGATGGGTATTTTACACCAGCTTCGAATGCGTTCAATATCATCAAAGACCGTTAAATCATCATTACAATCAATATGTAACAAATCAACCTGATGATTATTTAGATCATCAATTACTATTTCTAATGAACGTTTTTTGTCACTATAAATGGATGCGGATATTTTCATTTTAAATTGAAAAATAAATTATCAATTCCATTAACGTAAGAATTACATGAAGATTGATGTTGATTACACGAATTATTTAATTGCATGATCTCCAAATCATGATCGAACCCAGCAGAAGTTAAACAACCTATCTGATTTGTATTCAACGCATTAAAAACCTTTCTTCGATTCATTTCTTTAAATAAAATCGAATTTCGTTTAACTAACTGTAAAACAAAACTCAAATTAACTAATGCATTACCAAGAAACAAAAAAAAGAAAATTCGCATAAATCAAAAAGAATTAATATTGTTCTGATTGATTCGGAAAATCCACAGCCTTAACGTCTGAAATATACTGTTTAAATGAATTCATCATTTGTTCGTGGAGGTTATTATATTTCCTTAAAAAACGTGGATTAAACTCATTGTTTATTCCAAGCATATCATGAACTACAAGAACTTGTCCATCGACCCCGTTACCTGCTCCAATTCCAATTATTGGAATATTTACTGTTTGAGCGACTTTGGTAGCCAAATTAGCTGGGATTTTTTCCAAAACAATTGCAAAACAACCTGCTTCCTCCAATAATTTTGAATCACTTACTAATTGAGCTGCTTCCTCTTCTTCTTTCGCACGAACCACGTAGGTTCCAAATTTATAGATTGATTGGGGCGTTAAACCTAAATGTCCCATTACTGGAATTCCTGCCGTTAGTATGCGTTTTACAGATTCAATGATTTCACTACCACCTTCCATTTTTACGGCATGAGCACCCGATTCTTTCATAATTCTAATTGCACTCGAAAGGGCTTCTTTGGAATTTCCTTGGTAACTACCAAAGGGCAAATCAACCACAACCAATGACCTTTTAACTGCTCTAACAACAGAACCTGCATGATAAATCATTTGCTCTAAGGTAATAGGGAGTGTTGTTTCATGCCCTGCCATTACATTAGACGCTGAATCACCAACCAGAATAACATCAACACCTGCCTCATCAATAATCCTCGCCATTGAGAAATCATATCCGGTTAACATAGATATTTTCTCGTTCCGATTTTTCATTTCTTGTAACGTATGCGTAGTTACTTTTTTTACGGGTTGATAGGTTGACATGTTAATTAAATTAAGTGAAACAAATCTACGAATGTTTAACGACTCTCTAGGGTCTAATTTTCGGTTAAAATTGAAAATATATAAACGGTTGAATATCGGAAGATCGGAATTGAACAACCAAAATAATCACCATCACCAACAGAACTGCTTTTAATAAAAGAGGTGTTCGGGCAACTAGTTTCTCCATGAACAATTCAAATGCTAAAGGGGTAAAATGAAATAAGTAGCCAAGTAGCATCATTACTAAAACAACCGGGTATCCTTTAATAAAATCCACTATTATATCTCCATTGAATTGAAATGCAATTTGGCTAAGCACTTGCCCAACAACCGTCATTGTGTCAGCGCGGAAGAATATCCAACAAAAACATACAAAATGAAATGTCAAGAACCAACTAACTATATTTAAGCTTTTACAAGCAAACACATGCTGAATTTTGAATGTAAATATGGAGGTGAATAACTTATGAATAATTAATGCAAGTCCATGAAGTGCACCCCAAATCACAAATCGAATCGCAGCCCCATGCCATAAACCACCCAAAAGCATAGTTAAAAATAAATTAATGTAGGTTCGAATTTTACCTTTTCGATTCCCGCCCAACGAAATATATAAGTAATCACGCAACCAACTTGATAATGAAATATGCCAGCGCCTCCAAAAATCGGTGATATTAATGGATTGGTATGGGGCATCAAAATTTATATTAAAATGATAACCAAGTAGCAATGCAATCCCAATTGCCATATCCGAATAACCGGAAAAATCACAATAAATCTGCAACGCATAGCCATAAACTCCCACTAAATTTTCCAGTCCGGAATACAACATGGGATTATCAAAAATTCGATCCACATAATTGATACTTATGTAATCTGCAATGATCGCTTTTTTAATTAAACCAACTATGATTAGAAAAATCCCTCGCCCAATCATTTCTTTAGTAACAACTACCTTTTGAAATATCTGCGGAATAAAATCAGAGGCTCTTACAATTGGACCTGCAACTAATTGAGGGAAAAAGGACACGAAAAATGCATAATCCAACGGACTATTGAGTGGTTTTAGGTTTTTTCGGTAAACATCGAGAGTATAGCTTAATGACTGGAATGTAAAAAAAGAAACCCCTACAGGTAGGAAAATATCAAAGGGATCGAACTTCTGATTCGTGAAAGTAGTGAAGATTTCATAAAAGAAATTCGTATATTTAAAATAGAGTAAAATTCCCAAATTGAAGCCCAAACTCAAGACTAGAAATAAATTCCTAATCCTCTTTACCATTTTATCGGTTAAGGAAATATGAAAGCTAGCTTTACCTATGGAAAAATCTACTTCAGTTTCTGTTTTATAAATCAATTTTGCTAATACAAAATCAACTAAAGTGGTTAGCACCAATAATAAAAAATAGATGCCACTTGATTTATAATAAAAATAGAGAGAGAAGCAGGTTACAAATAATATTTTAGCACGTTGATGTTTGTGAATGATAGCAAAAACCAACAAAAAAGCAGTAAACAAAAACAAGAATAATCCTGAGCTAAAAATTAACGGCTCTTTAGGATTGTAGACAAACACATTCCAAAAGCGAGTAAAATCAAAATCAACCATTTTTGCTAATTCATTCATGGATTTTTCCTTTTGGTATAGTTTGAAAAATGATGCAAAAAGGTCTTAGTAAAAGTAGCCGCCAATTTCTCCCCTCCTGCGAAGGTTAAATGGGTATAATCCTTATTTGCTAATGCGGGTTTATTATTGACAAAAGAAATCATACTATTTTCGCCACCCATTCCTGAAAACAAATCCCAAAATGCAACACCACATTTTTTTGCAATCTCTCTTTGCGCCTCAATCATGAGTGGAATAGTTGGCATCGTTTGATATTCTCCATCCTTTTTCACACTACGATCCGGCATTCCAAGAATTAAAATACTAGCATTCGGACAAGCTTGCTTTATGCGAGTAATTAATTCAACCATTGATTTTACATACCAATCGAGTTGTGTCGTTTTCGGCCCTAGAACATTTAACCCAAACTGTAACACGATTAATTTATAGTCACGGAGTTTATTAAATTGATTCCAGTTTTGGGCACTAATTTTAGATAAGGCGATTCCTGAATTACTTTTCAATCCAAAATTATCTACAATAACGCCTTTTGAATCCTCAAAACTTGCACCATATAATTTTGTGTCACCTAAACCACCAAACGAAAAAGTTATTGAATTGGCAGTCCCACCCACCAATTTTGAAGACTGAATTTGACCGGTAGAAGACAAAGCGATTGTTCCAGACTCGCTATTTTTTCGATATAGTACGTTGGCTCCTGTATTGGTAGCATAATACAATTGAATATTTTGCAGCCCTTGCAATTTATTATTTCCTGTAATTCCTGAATAGGTAACAGTACCTTGTCCACTGGATTTAAAATAATACCCTCCAGCGGCATATCCCTCGCCTCCTTTGTTTTCAATTATATTGTATGATTCTATTCCAGCGTGAGTATGACGAATCGTTTGTCGAAACCCTGATGTTTCTGATGCAATAGGAACGAATCCTACACCTGACCCACCCAATTTTTCTTGAAGAATTTTCCGTACCTCTGCTGTAAAAATATCTCCATCAATAAATGAATCACCGAAGAAGGCCATTCTAGTCAACTTATTCTTGTCGGATAATGACTCAAAAACTGCCTGAAGCGCATTCTTATCTTTCGAATAATCTTCAATACATGTGTATCCTGGTGGACATTTATCTATGAATTCTTTAGCAATTGACTTAACCTTAGCTAATTCAGATTTCTTTTTAGGTTTGACATCTTTTAAAAAATCAACTTTTTTAAATTCGTAGCCATAAATCGTAAAATCAGGAATTAAAAAGGCGGAAACACAAAGTATCAACACACAAGAAATTAAAATCACTACATGATTTAAATAGCTTTTTTCTTGGTTTTCATCCATACTTTTTCAAAATCGGGATGCAAAGCTAAGGTATTTTTAGTTAAAAAAAGAATAATTGAATGCAACAGTCTTTTTTAACTGGCATGCTAGTCTTTTTCCCATTGTCCAACAACAGAAGTTGCTATGGAATTACCCAGTACATTGGTAGCGCTTCTAAACATATCACAAAAATGGTCAATTGGTAAAATTAACGCAATTCCTTCAATTGGAATATTAAACATTCCACATGTTGCTGCCACTACAACTAAGCTAGCGCGTGGAACTCCAGCAATTCCTTTACTCGTTAACATCAATACTAGCAGCATAGACATTTGGGTTCCAAAATCTAAGGGAATACCATATGCTTGAGCGATAAAAATACTAGCAAATGTCATATACATCATACTTCCATCAAGATTGAAGGAGTACCCCAAAGGGAGCATAAAGGAAACGATTTTATCTTTTATTCCGAATCGTTCCAGTTCCTCTGTGAGTTTAGGAAAAACTGCCTCACTACTAGTTGTACCAAAAGCAATGATTAATGGACTTACAATTCTTTTAAGAAGGGTAAAAATGCGCCCTTTCAAAAACAAAAAACCAATAAATAGCAAGACCAACCACAAGGAACTTATGCCCACCAAAAAGGAACCAAAAAATTTAGTGTATGTGATAATTAATTCACTTAAATCCCTAACGGCAAACACGCCGGCAATGGCTCCAAAAACGCCAATTGGTGCAAATTTCATAACATACCCAACCATTTTTAGAATGATATGCGAGGTTTTATCCAACGCATTTACAACAGGTTTAGAATTATCACCAATGGATGCCGCAGCTAAGCCGAAAAATATGGAGAAAATCACAATTTGAAGAATTTCATTAGCGGCCATTGCTTCAAATATGCTTTTAGGGAAAATATGTTCCACAAAATTCTGAGCCGAAAACGAGTGAGTTTTATCCGCTACCTCACCCACAGATTTCATATCTACATCGGATAAATTCAAGCCAATGCCTGGCTTTAAAACATTCACCCAAACCATTCCAATACATAAAGAGATAAAAGAAGCTGTAAAAAACCAAGCAAGTGCCTTTCCTCCAATTCTCCCAACCGACTTAATATCACCCAGTTTAGCAATACCTACTACTAACGTAGTAAAAACCAATGGAGCAATCAACATTTGAACTAAACGAATGAAAATGGTAGCTAAAATTTTAATATTGGAACTAAAACTCTTTGCCGTGGAAGCGTCCGTATAATGAAAAATGCCAATTCCTAAAAACGCTCCAAGAAGCATAGCAATAATAATTTGGGTTGTTAAATTGCTTAAAATAGAAGGTTTTGCTTGTTCCTGATGATGCATACTCATTGAATTTGATGCGTGAAATTAAGAAAATTTACGAAAGCAATTCATCCTTTTCTTTTTCAACTTCATTTCGTTTATAATTCGTTCAGTTAGTTCCCCTTACACAAAGGGATTAACCTTATTTTTGTTAAAACCACGAATAGTATTCAAAATTATGTCAGAAACTCAATATACGGAAGACAACATTCGCTCGCTCGATTGGAAAGAACACATCCGTTTGCGACCAGGAATGTATATTGGAAAACTTGGTGACGGTGCCGCGGCAGACGATGGTGTTTATATCCTTGTGAAGGAGGTTGTTGATAACTGTATCGACGAATTTGTAATGGGTAACGGCAAACGAATTGACATAAAAGTAAAAGACGGGAAGGTTAGTGTTCGAGATTATGGCCGTGGTATTCCATTAGGAAAAGTGGTGGAAGTAGTTTCAAAAATGAACACCGGAGGGAAATACGATTCTAAAGCTTTCAAAAAATCAGTTGGTTTAAATGGAGTTGGAACGAAGGCTGTCAATGCACTTTCCTCCTATTTCATGGTGTATTCGGTTAGAGACGGAGAAAAAAAACAAGCTGTTTTCGAACGTGGCGAATTAAAAGAAGACCTCAAAATAACAAAGACGGATGAAGGAAACGGTACTTATGTAGAGTTTATTCCAGATGATACCATTTTTAAAAAGTATGCTTATAAAACGGCCTACCTTGATAAAATGATGTGGAATTACTGTTATTTAAATCGTGGACTAAGCATCTACTATAATGGGGAGAAATATCAATCTAAAGAAGGGCTAAAAGATTTATTGGAAAACAACATGGATGGAGACCCTCTTTACCCTATTATTCATTTAGAAGGGGAGGACATTGAGGTAGCATTCACCCATGGTAAAACATATGGAGAAGATTATTATTCATTTGTAAACGGACAACATACGACGCAAGGTGGAACACATCAAAGTGCTTTTAGAGAATCAGTAGCAAAAGTAATTCGAGATTTTTACAATAAGAATTATGAAGCTTCTGATATCCGTCAATCGATTGTTGCTGCCATTGCAGTTAAGGTGGTTGAACCTGTATTTGAATCTCAAACCAAAACAAAACTAGGGTCTCAAGAAATTGAACCAGGCGGAAAATCAATGAGGGCTTTCGTAAATGATTTCCTGAAAGAAAACCTTGACAATTATTTACATCGCAATACAGAAACAGCCGAGACGCTCGAAAAGAAAATCAAGCAATCAGAACGGGAACGAAAGGAACTGGCAGGAATTAGGAAAATTGCAAAAGAGCGATCTAAAAAAGCAAATTTACACAACAAAAAATTAAGGGATTGCAGAACCCATTTAACGGATTTAAAAGATGAAAAACGCGAGGACACTACACTATTCATTACGGAGGGTGATTCAGCAAGTGGTTCGATTACCAAATCAAGAGATGTAAATACACAAGCCGTATTTTCTTTGCGTGGTAAACCACTAAATTGCTATGGATTGACCAAAAAAGTTGTTTACGAAAATGAAGAATTTAATCTAATTCAGGCCGCATTAGATATTGAGGAGGAGATGGATAATCTTAGGTATAACAAAATTGTAATTGCTACGGATGCGGATGTAGACGGTATGCACATACGAATGTTGCTATTAACTTTCTTTCTTCAATTTTTTCCAGATTTAGTAAAGCGTAATCATGTTTACGTATTACAAACTCCGCTTTTTAGGGTACGAAATAAAAAGAAAACCATTTATTGTTACAGCGATGAAGAAAGACGTGGAGCCATTGACGAATTAGGGAAAAATCCAGAGATAACAAGATTTAAAGGATTGGGTGAAATTTCACCGGATGAGTTTAAGCATTTCATTGGCGAAGACATTCGACTAGAGCCCGTTATCTTGAGTAAAGAATCCTCCATTGATTCAATTCTCTCTTATTTTATGGGTAAAAACACACCAGAAAGGCAAGATTTCATCATTGATAATTTAAGGATTGAGAAAGACCTTGCGGAAACTACAGCGGAAAAATCTAGTTCTACTGAATCAGAAGATTTAAACATAGCATCTTAGAACATGGCAGAAGACGAAATAGAACCTATTGGAAGAGAAGACGAAAATTCTTCAAATCCTTTTGAAAACAAGCAACTTGACGAAAAAATTGTCCCAGTTGCAGGACTTTACCAAAATTGGTTTCTGGATTATGCCAGTTATGTTATTCTTGAACGTGCAGTTCCAGCCATTCATGATGGTTTAAAACCAGTACAACGCAGGATTCTTCATTCCATGCGGGAGCTCGAAGATGGCCGATATAATAAAGTAGCAAACGTTATTGGAAACACCATGAAGTATCACCCACACGGAGATGCCTCCATTGGTGACGCCATGGTTCAACTTGGACAAAAAGATTTATTAATTGATTGTCAAGGAAACTGGGGGAATACGCTCACCGGAGATGGTGCTGCCGCTGCCCGATATATTGAAGCACGCCTTTCAAAATTTGCTTTACATGTTGTTTTTAATCCAAAAACAACTAATTGGTTAGCTAGCTACGATGGCAGGAACAAAGAACCTGAAAACCTGCCGGTAAAATTCCCTCTTTTGTTGGCTCAAGGAGCAGAAGGAATTGCGGTTGGTATGGCTACC
>CAZTFG010000016.1:0-5589 GCA_964612725.1 uncultured Lishizhenia sp.
ACAGAGAAAACAAAAACAACTACTTTTTACCTCGTGGTGTTCCACATGGCTAGTTTCATTCTAAACCTTCCACTTCTCTCTTGCTTTTCTCACAGATTTTCGCCAGATTCAGGTGAGTTATGAAAAATAAAATCAGTATTTCCACCCAAAAATATTGCTTCAGCACATTGAGGTGTGAATAGAAGATGAAACTGATTGGCTAAATAGAATGAGCATTATCATGCTTTTTCTACATCCCACTTTTCAAAAAGATAAGGAGGTATAAGTTAAGCAAATTTCATATATTTGCTCTTCTGATAGTATCAAATGATAGTATCATAAAAATACAGTAAATGAAACCTCCTTATCAACTAACTGATAAAATATTGCGGTTAATTGCTTCTATTTCAGAACGAATAGGAGAAATCAACAGTACGCATTTGTATAAACCACCCACTGAACTGCGTAAAAAAAATCGGATTAAAACAATTAAGTTCTCGCTGGAAATAGAGGGAAACACGTTAACTGAAGCTCAAATAACAGCAATACTAGATAACAAACGAGTTCTGGCGCCTCAAAAAGATATTATTGAAGTGCAAAATGCAATTGCGGTGTATGAGCAACTCAATTCGTTTAATCCCTTACTATTAAAAGATTTAGAAAAAGCCCATGCCATTCTTATGAATGGATTAATTGAGCAGGCTGGACGAATACGCACCAAAAATGTAGGTATTGTTAAAGGTTCAAAAGTAGAACATATTGCTCCTGATGGTTCAATAGTTAATGGACTTATGAAAGACTTGTTCCGATACCTAAAAAACGATGCAGATTTGATTTTAATAAAAAGTTGTGTCTTTCATTACGAGTTTGAGTTTATTCATCCTTTTTTAGACGGCAACGGTCGCATGGGTAGGCTGTGGCAAACGCTCATTTTAATGCAACAATATCCCGTATTTGAATTTCTACCTGTAGAGCGCCTTATCAAATTAAGACAAGCAGAATATTACGTTAAATTATCCGAGTCTGATAAAAAGGGACATTCAACACCTTTTATTGAGTTTATGCTTGAGATACTTTTAGAAGCATTAGACGAACTTTTACAATCTCAAACAGTTACACTTCATACAGAAGACAGAATCCGCTTGTTTGGAGATAAAATCGGCAAAAACAAATTCAGCAGAAAAGACTATTTAATACATTTTAAAACGATTTCAGCACCAACCGCCAGTAGAGATTTAAAATGGGCGGTAGATCAAGGTGTTTTGATGAAATTCGGAGCGCAACGATTAACCGAATACCAATTCAGTTAGGAAAATCGATGTAGATTCTTCGTGGTTAGTTCCATTTTGAAACCTACCACTTATCTCTTGTTTTCCTCACCAATTTTCGCTCTATTTAGGTAGGTTAAGAAAAATGAGAAAATAATTTACCGTCCCAACGAACTGGTTGAGTAAATAGAAGTTCGGATTGAAGATCAAACTATTTGGCTATTTCAGCTGCATGCAAAATATCAGTCTTCAAATCACTAATTGTTTCAATGAAAAAGAATAAGATAAAACAATAACTGTCAAGAAATTCTTGACGGTTCAAAAAGTGGTTTATTGAACGAAGAGTATAATGTTAAAGGGTTTGTAAACTTCAACAAAATTCCGTATCTTCAATAGTATGAAGAATGAAATCATTTTATACCAAACGGCCGAATTACCAACACATATCGAAGTTAAAGTTGATGAGCAAAATGAGACAATTTGGTTAACACAAGAACAAATAGCTGAATTGTATGGTACTCAACGGCCTGCTATTTCCAAACATTTGGCGAATATCTTTAGATTAGGTGAACTTGACGAAAAAGTGGTTAGTTCCATTTTGGAACATACCACTCAACACGGTGCTATGAAAGGAAAAACGCAAACAATCAAAATAAAGTTTTACAACTTTGATGCAATATTATCAGTCGGTTATAGAGTGAATTCTGTTCGGGCAACCCAATTCCGCATATGGGCAAATCGCGTGTTAAAAGAATTTCTGCTGAAAGGGTATGCTATCAACCAGCGCATGAATCGAATAGAAAACACCGTTGAAGATTTAGCTAAAAAGGTATCCGAAATTGATTTGCAAATTAACGCGAACCTAATCCCAACCCAAGGAATTTTCTTTGACGGGCAAGTCTTTGATGCCTATGAACTGACTTCACGTATCATTCGCTCGGCAAAAAAGAAAATAGTTCTTATTGACAATTACATGGACGAGACAACACTCACTCATCTTTCTAAAAAACAAAAACAAGTTCACGTAATTCTTTATACAAAAACTGTCGACAAGCAACTTTCACTGGATATTCAAAAAGCAAATGAACAATATGGAAATTTTGAAGTTAAAACCTTGAAACATAGTCACGATCGGTTTCTAATTTTAGATGATGAAGAAATCTATCACCTTGGTGCATCATTAAAAGACCTTGGTAAAAAAGTCCATGGAGAGTTTACCGAACCATGGTTTGCCTTTACGAAATTGAATGGAACATTGGTTCAACGTATGTTAGATGCTGTCTTGGAAATGGAAAAGTAGGTTGATTATTGAATGATCTGACACTTAATGAAATGTAAAATCATCCACCATTTTGTTCAGGAAGTGAATTGTTCTAATTTCGCAGGTAGTAAACAGAACTTATACCCCACTTAGATGAAAATGTTAAGCAGCCTTTTTTTTAGTTCGGG
Organism: uncultured Lishizhenia sp.; assembly: GCA_964612725.1. Classification (GTDB taxonomy): domain Bacteria; phylum Bacteroidota; class Bacteroidia; order Flavobacteriales_D; family Crocinitomicaceae; genus UBA952. The sequence continues at coordinate 2,697 of CAZTFG010000016.1, forward strand.
AATTGTTCTGTTGTTGTTGTTTGGAGAAAGCTGCACAGAAACCAACAAACCTACTCCCAAAGTTGAACGGGATTTACCCGAATCAGCAGTGGAACAACAGGTGGAGGAATCAACGACCGATTCACTGATCCAACACCTTGAGATTCCCTTTTTTCGACAAGGGGAACAAGTTATCACGCATACCGGATATACCTTATCATACAATGAAGCGGCCGAACAAGCGAATTGGGTGGCTTATGAACTCACAGCACAAGAAACTCAAAAAGCATTTGAACGAACCAATAAATTTTTGGTAGACCCAGCAGTTTCAACCGGGTCTGCCACGGATGCTGACTATAAAAAATCCGGATTTGATCGAGGACATTTAGCCCCAGCCGCAGATATGGGTTGGTCATCTACCACGATGATTGAATCGTTTTATTTTTCCAATATGAGTCCCCAACTACCGGGATTCAATCGAGGAATATGGAAGAACTTGGAGAGTTTAGTGCGCACCTGGGCCAATGAAAATGAATCGATCTATGTGGTTACCGGGCCTGTTTTGACCCCAGGACTCCCCACCATTGGAGGAAATCAAGTGGCCATTCCGAAGTACTACTACAAAGTGATATTAGATTACAGGGAACCTTCCATCAAAGGAATTGGGTTTGTATTACCCAACGCATCCTCAAGTATGCCCCTACAACAATTTGCCCTATCTATTGATAGCGTAGAAAAAATTACCGGTATCGATTTTTTTCATCTACTGGAAGATAAGCAAGAAGCTCGCTTAGAAAAAACAGTTTGCATTCCCTGTTGGTCATGGAAATCAATCAGCAAAAGCTATAAATCTAATACAACCGGTGTACAATGCAGCGGTATAACAAAAAAAGGGACGAGGTGCAGACGCACTACCTCAAACGCATCGGGTAAGTGTTTTCAGCATGAATAAAATTCATTTGAACACAAAGGAAAAGAAAAATAAATCCTAGTATTTCCCAATAAATCTATAAATCATCCCACTTTTTGTAGTCAAATTATTAGATTCTTCGTTAAACATAGCACTTCCTGCTTTTTTAGATTCAGTCCACTCCCAAAAAATAGTTTTATCCTTATTAGCCCAGGTACCTGTAAACAATACAGGTGAATCAATAGCTTCAGAAATTTCGGCTCCTGCTCGGACATCTATTCTTCCAGATTGATCAAAAATAAAATAAAATGCCTTTCCATTTTTAAAAATTGGGGTTGCTGTGGAATCGCAAGAAACGAAAACAGTATTGTTCATTTTTTCCAAAATCACCTCTGTTTGAGACTTTGCCGCGAATGACATGAAAAGAAAAAATAGGATAAAAAGTTGTTTCATAATTTCTATTAATATTTGATTTAATTAAACAAAAATAAAAAAAGATATTTAAATGATGCATTTATCTGATTATAAACTAATTACCGTAAGTTATTAATGCTTTATAAAAATGTGTTTTAAACCTCATCCCATACTTATTGATATAAAAAAAGCCCGGTAAAAACCGAGCTTTCATCCAATAGAAGTAGGTAGTTATTTCATTACGTTGTCACAAGCCATCTCTTCTGGTGCATCTGCTCCCCATGTTGGTGTGGTTGAATATACACCACCACCTTTGTACGTGTAGCTAGCATAAACAGCACACATATAGCAGTTTCCATCTTTTCCTTTGAATGCAACCCAAATTTCATGGTATTCATACAATGGCAAACCGTATTCATTTTTCTTAATGTACGTAGAAGCTGTTGTAGTTACTGCTCTCATTGTTGAAGCAACTTGACTGTCTGATCTTCCTTTAAGGTAATCATTATATTCTGTACCTTTCACATAATTCATTGCTCCAGCTTCCAATGTAGCATTTTTAGTTGCCGCTTTTGGCAAGAATACTTTCGCAATTTCAGCTGCATGCATTTTGTCCATATATTGTTTGTGTTGACCACTACTAATATACAATTCTGCATCTGCTTTCGTTTTTGCAACGGTTGATTTTGCTTGTGTTAACGCTGCTATTGAAGCTGCATCCAATTTCAAACTGTTATCCGTTTCGATTCTTCCCAACGCTGCCAAATAATCATCACATCGTGTAATTACTTTTTTAGGTTCAGCCGGTTTGGTTGTTTTGCTGTATTCAGTAATTGCTTTTTCTAAATTCTCTTTAGATGCCCATAATGCGTAATTGTTACCATTAGTCATACAAGTTGCCATGTTTGCAAAAATGGTTTGTGTTTCTGCATTTGAATAACCAACTAATTGAGCAGTCAATGCTTCATACTGCTTTTTTGCCGTTTCATATTCTGCTAATGTTTTTACATCAGAACGATAATTTCTGCAATAGCATTGTGTGTGTGAACCATACCCGTCTGTACGGAATGTCATTGGATCTGGTTTTTTGAATTCTGTAGGTGCATTGAAATCTTTTTGAAAAGAAGATTCCAATTTTTGAGCTTCAGCATACGCTGCATTTTGTTTATCTGCCTTTTCTTTTAAGGGCGAATATTTTTCATCATATTTGGCACGATCAATTTTCGGTTCCAATTTCATTATGTGTCCCAAGGTGCGCTCATTTTCAAAAATCAACTTAGTTAATGCTTCATAATCAACAGCTGTTTTTGCAAATTCAGCTTCTATAGCTGCAAGATTAGTAACGGCAGATTTTCTGTGAAATTCAGCGTTATTGTCATTGGTTACATTACGGAACAAGCCACTTGGATCTTTTCCACCTAACCCAACATCAGAAGCCTTCACGTCGCTTTTAACGCCTGGTACTGAAACATTAATTTTTGGTTTTGAAAGTTTTGGTAATTGAGCAAAACAATTCATGTTTAATGCAAGCGCTCCAAGAAACAACGCCGACGAAAAGCTAAATTTCATACTAGTAAGTTTTAAAATGAG
>CAZTFG010000016.1:5689-32660 GCA_964612725.1 uncultured Lishizhenia sp.
AATTTTTCAAAAAAAATTACCTTTGTTACAATTTTCCAATTATGAGAAATACAACGTCCTTTTTTCTACTTGTTTTGTTTACTTCGCTTTGGTCTTATGGCCAAGATTTACCTGAAGAAAGCACAAGATTCCAATCGGAAACTAACAACCTTGCTAATGCAAAGCAAGTTGAAAATATCGAAAAGAAATACCAAGCTCCGTGGTTAGATGGATCTAACAGGGGATTTATGCTAAACTTGACCGGACTGGGTTGCGTAGATAATTATCCTTCAGCCGGCGTTGGAGCCGAATTGGGCATTTCACATATAAATAGTTTTGGAATCACCACAAGCGCGTATCTTGGAGGAGCAAACAATGAATGCCTTTGGTTTGGTTTTTCCGCAGGTTATACACATGGTTTGACAAAAATAGCCCCCTATGGTTTGCTTGGTGGTTCTTTTATTTTATCTGGTTTGGATGCCGCCCTTGCTGGAACGTTGGAAATGGGTGTAAACTTTAGACTCACCAGTTGGCTATCTGCCAAACCATCCCTTCGATTTAGTCTTGGTAAATTTGAAGGAGAGACCACTCTCTACAACAACAATGTACTGATGGTTTCATTAACACTGGATCCTTTTAGGCTATTGCCCTATTGGTATTAAACTACTTTTGTTTCATTTTTCTAATCCACAAAACCAGTACCCAAACGAGCGTGAGGCTAAATAGGCCCAAAATACACCACTTATAGGGAGTAAAGAAATCAGCAAAGTGACTACCAATTAATAAATAAGCTGCTGCTATACAGACTTTAAAAGGAATAAATTCTGCGTTCGACCAATTCATTTTTTTATTCAGGAATCCCATAACGATTAATTTAAAAGGTTGAGCCAAATTACACAGTATTTAAAATAAAAAATATGAGAAAAATCAGTTAATTTCTTTCATTTTCCAATCTCTAAAACAGTGATTAATTATTTTTATTTACGTGTATTTTCTGAACGAAAAAAATTTATCTTTATCCTTAAATTGAATGAATAATTTTAAAATTAGATTTATGAAAAAAGGGGCTTCAATCGTGGCTAGTTTTGTGCTTTTAATGGCATTAACCAATTGTGGTGGAAATGATACCAATTCTGCTGAATTAGATAAAGAAAAACAAAAATTAAAAGAAGCAGAGGCTGCCTTGGCAAAAGCAAAAGCGGATAAAGAAAAAGCAGATTCGATTGCGTCAAATACCCTAAAACTGGAAACCTCGTCTGAACATTCAGTTAACGATAATGACTTAATTAAACTTTTCAATATTTCACGAACGAGTTTAGGTTCCGACTTTGTGAATGAGACAGAACCATCAAGAAAACCAGAATTTAAAATTGTTGGAAAACAATATTACTCCATCGGAACAGAAAACTACTTGTTAGCCGCCATGGGAATTACCAATCCAAATGATTTTCATATGTCTTCAGGCTCTATGAATATTGGATTATTTCAATACGAGGGAGATCGTTGGAATCGCATAGATGTAGTTAAAAACGTAGCCATTCCGTCTGGATTTGGTGGATATGGCGAATTAGAAAAATTTGAAGTATTTGGACCAAAAAATATTTGTGTAAGCGTGTCTGGCGGGTATATGGCGCAAGGAAATATGGAGGAACAACGATGCATAATCGGAGTGGTAGACAACGCATTGAAGGTTATCTATTCAGGAGAAAAATCATTTAATGATGAAGGAGCTGAAGGAACACAGGATAAAGAAACACGCATTTCCTTTAAAAAATCAGAAAGTGGATTTTATGAAATGAAAGAAGAAAAATACTCCAAAAAGAGATTATCCAAAACAACCTTAAAAGTCTTCAACGAGAAGAAATCAAAATACATGTAAGGTATTTTTGCGAAATAATATGCTGATTAATAAAAATAAAATGGCAATTAGTTTGCATTCTCAATATCGATGCGCATAGCATACATTTGTGGAACGGAAAGTTGGGGTGGTTTAGAAATGAATCAAGCCAAAAATGCCCTGTGGATGATTCAAAAAGGTCACACGATATTAGCATTGGGTCTAGAAAATAGTTCGTTTCATATTTTTTGTAAAGAACACCAGATTCCATTTCAACAAATCGAAAAGCATAGAAAATACTACGACTTTAAGGCAGCCCGAAAACTGAGAGAACACTTAGTAAAACATAATATTGAACACCTCATTTTACGTGATGTGAAAGATATGAGTGTTTCGGTTGCGGCCAAGTTTTGGGGAAAATCAAATGTGAAAGTTCACTATTTTATGGAAATGCAATTGGGTGTTTCCAAAAAGAACCTCCTTCATACCATTCGATTTCGATTGCTTGATACCTGGAGTTGCCCGCTTGAATGGTTAAAAAATCAAGTATTAGAAAAAACGTTTATGCCCAAAGACCGGGTCATATTTATTCCAAGTGCATTAGATCTATCTCCGTTTGTTCAACCAATTACTAAGGAAGAGGCTCGAAAAACTTTGGATTTACCACTAAATCAAGTAATCATTGGATTAGCCGGAAGATTTGATCCACAAAAAGGTCAATTACTTTTGCTAGAAGCCATTAGCAGATTGAAAAACCCACAAATTTCAATCCTTTTTCTGGGTGAACCAACCCACAATGAAGGGGAAGAATACAACAATCAAATTAACCAATTTATTGAAGCGCATAACCTTAGAGAGCAGGTTTATATTCGACCGTTTCGAAAAGATATCGTCGTTTTTTATAAGGCGATTGATGTTTTTGTTATGGCGAGTAAAGCAGAAACGGTTGGAATGGTAACCCTGGAGTCTTTAGCTAGTAATACCCCAGTAATTGGAAGCAATGCCGGAGGAACAATGGAATTATTACAAAATGGAAAACTAGGCTATTTATTTGAACCTGAAAATAGTGAATCGCTCGCACATAAAATAAGCCGCTTTTTGAAAAAAGAAAAAAAATGGCTCGATCATGAATTGGAACAAAGTATCGCAAAATTTGACCACCAAAGAGTAATTCAACAAATTGAAAATCATTTAATTAATTTTTCTAACTAAGGATTTTTTATCCTAGAATTTTTAATTTAACGAAACTCAAACCAAAGAAATTTTCAAATTTTAACGGAATGTTTTAAACAAGTGTTTAAAATCTTTGTTTATTTTTGCAATCGATTTTTAAACATGTGTAACCTTACCTCTACCGAAGAAAAGATAAAAGAAGCCGCAAAGCGTGTCTTTATCGCTAAGGGATTTGCCGGTTGTACCTCTCGCGAAATAGCAAAAGAAGCGGGAATGAATGTGGCATTGGTTAACTACTATTTCCGTTCAAAAAACCAACTTTTCCTTATTATCTATCAAACGGTGATGGAAGATTTCATGGTAAGTATGGTTGAGGTTTTTGCTACGAGTTTAAGTTTAAAAGAAAAAATAAGCCTGCTCATTGATAGAGAATATGATTTTCTAAGCAAACATCCTGAAATTCCAACCTTCATCCTCAATGAAATGGCACGAAACAAAGATGCTGGGATTGAGGCAAAAGAACTTTTACAGAAAATGGCTAATACGGGCGTTTTTCAAGAGGCTATGGAAGCTCAGTCAAAAGGAGAAATGAGAAAAATTGACATTGTCAGTATTACCATGATTATTATGGCAAATTGTCAACATCCATTTATGGCGCGTTTACTCACCCAACAACTTCATGGGATGACACACACCCAATATGATGAACAATTGTTGATACATAAAGAAGCAATTAAAGAAATGATTGTGCAGTATTTATTTCCTAATAAAATATCAAATGAATAAATTTAAAAACCACGCAATAGTGGCAATAACATGTGGGATAATAACCCTGTTAAGCCAACCGGTAAATGGCCAAACGTATAATTTGGAGCAATTACTAAAAATGGCTGATACAGCCAATCAATCTATTCGCAATGCAAAGCTTGACATTGAAATCAATGTAAAACAAAAAAACGCCTACCTAGCCGCTCGTTTACCAAAGGTGACAGCAACCGGAGATTATAAATACAATGCCCTTATTCCGGGACAGGTAGTGCCTGCTGCATTTTTTGGTGGTACACCGGGAACTTATTCAACGGTGAAATTTGGCGTGCCTTACAATTTTGGAAATACGGTACAATTAACCCAAATCATTTATAATTCACAACTCAATTATGGTCTAGCAGCGTTAGAGATCAATAAAAAAATTGTGGATTTACAATTAAAAATGACTCAAGACGAGGTCAAATATCAGGTAGCAAGTGCTTTTTTCAATTTACAAGCGATAAACAAACAAAAGGAATACATTGATAAAAACCTGTTGAACTTAGATAAATTGGTTGCGAACATGACTAATTTGTTGAAACAAGGATTAATTACACCGATTGAACTTGACAAATTAAAAATCAACCGATTAACCTTAGAAAACACCCTACAAAATCTTGCTTCAACTACCATTCAAATTGAAGATGCGTTGCGGATTTTAACAGGAATTCCTGTAAATAATAAGATCTCATTACTCTCCGATGAGTTGATCGAAAAAACCATTTTAGTTGATACATCCACCGTTTATCGTCCACAATTGGAGTTATTGAGTGCGCAGAAAGAAATGAATTTGGAAGAACGCAAGGGAAATAAAATGGCGTATTTACCGAACCTATCATTTTATGCTGCTTATAATTATACCTTAAACATGAAGCCTCAAGACAATTTCCGAACAGGTATTGAGTCTGCATTCATTGGATTACGGTTAGATTGGACTTTATTTGATGGATTAGAAAAAGTTTATAAACACAAGGTAAATGTGTTAAATCGAGAGAAACTTGAAAATCAGGAAATGATGTTAACCCAACAATTGGATTTAGCTACCCTGAATGCACGTAGAGAAATTAATAATCAAACTAATTCTTTAAAACTAAATAAAGAACAATTGGAGCTTGCAGAAAAAGTTTATTTACAAACAGAAAACCTATATAAACAAGGTACGATCAGTACAAATGATTTAATTCAAGCCGACAACGCAGTTCAACAAGCTCAAACTAATGTGGTAAGTAGTTATGTAAAATTGCGCCAAGCAGAGGTAACTTATTTAAAATCAATCGGAAACATAAAATAAATACATAATACAATGAATAAAAGAGTAATAATTGTAAGTCTTGTAGCAATTGGGTTAATCATTGCAACGATTTTCAAACTATTTAGCAATAAAAAGGAAGTTGCTGCAAAAATTTATATCCATGATGTAAATGCAGCTGTTTTAGTTGAAACTACTAAACCCCAATTCCACACATTCGACAGTCAATTTTCATACTTGGGAACGTTTGAACCGAACAAACAAGCGACAATCAGTTCTGAAGGTCAAGGAAAAGTAGTGAGTATCAATTTTGATGAAGGGGACGCTATTAAAAAAGGTAGTGTTATTGCTAAATTAGATGATGAAATGTTGCGTTTACAGCTTCAAACGATTGAAGTGAATCTAGATGGCCAACGTAAAGATGAAAATCGCTATAAAATTTTAGCTCAACAAAATGCTGCTCCTGATATTCAATTAGAAAAAATAGAATTAGCTATTCGCGGTTTAGAAATTCAAAAGGCTCAAATCTTAAAACAAATTAAAGGCTGTACGATTGTTTCACCTTTCAACGGAGTGGTTACTAAAAAAATGATTGATCTTGGTTCAGTTATTGGCATTGGAACCCCTGTTTTAGAAGTAACTGATATTTCCGTTTTAAAACTAGCCGTTAACGTACCTGAAAAAGATATTAATAATTTCAAAGTTGGTCAAAAAGTAGAAGTAAATACAGATGTACTTGCCGATCAAACGTTGCAAGGAACTATCAAAACAATTTCTGTTCAAGCAGATAAAACGCATAATGTAAAGGTACAAGTAGAAGTAGTAAACAAATCCAACGAGCTTCGGGCAGGAATGTTTGGAACGGCAATTTTAGCAAATGGTTCGAGCCATAACGCATTATCGATTCCGCGTAAAACATTAGTAGGATCAACAAAAAGCCCTCAATTGTACGTAGTTAAAAACGGAAAAGCTTTATTAACTCCTTTCAGCGCAGGAACATCAGATGGCGATTTCATAGAAATTGTTTCCGGAATTACTGAAGACGACAAAGTGGTAATAAAAGGACAAGTCAACTTGAAAAATAATTCAAACGTTAAACTGAAATAAGCGTTAATACAATGACAATTACCGAATTATCAATAAAACGCCCATCTTTTATTATTGTAATTTTTACAATACTTATAGGTGGAGGGTTGATTAGTTACAATCAGCTGAGTTATGAATTACTACCCGATTTTTCTCCACCCATTTTAACGGTTACAACAACCTATCCGGGTGCATCTCCTGCCACTGTTGAAAACCAAGTATCTAAACAATTGGAGGATGCCTTAAGTGGACTAGAAAACATATCTGAAGTTACATCCTTTTCGTTGGATAATGCTTCTGTTGTATTACTAGAATTTAAGCCTTCTGCCGATATGGATGAAGCCTTGCAGGATGCGCAGCGAAAAATCAACAATGTTCAAAATAAACTACCTGAAGGAGCAAAAAAACCGATTTTAGCGAAAATTGAACCCAATGCTGCACCTGTATTACAAGTCAGTGCCATCGCGCCAAACATGACCGATAGGGATTTCATGCAATTAATGGACAACCAAATTTTACCATCGATCAAACAAACCAAAGGAGTTGCTGAGGTTCAAGTTATTGGGGGTGAGCGAAGAGAATTTAAAGTTGATATTGATGCTGAAAAATTAAAAGCATACGGATTAACGCTGGGCAATATCAATCAATCGATTGCTGCTGCAAACGTAGATTTCCCAACAGGAAAGGTAAAAAACGAAAGTGAGCAAATGACCGTTCGTTTATCCGGTAAATTTAAATCTATTAAAGAGCTAGGGGAACATATCATAATTTCCAATAATAATTCAATTGTTAGATTGAAAGATGTGGCAACCATTGCTGATTCTAAAGAGGATCAAATTGCGATTAGTAGATACAATGGAGAAAATGGGGTTGGATTACGTATCATGAAACAAAGTGATGCCAATGCGGTTGATATGTCCAATGCAACGAAAGAACGATTCAAACAAATTGAAGAAAAGTATAAAAAAGAAGGGGTTAAATTTACTGTTGCCACCGATACTTCGATTCCTACAATAAGTTCAGTAAATGCCGTAATACATGATTTGGAATTAGCTGTCTTATTGGTTGCGGCGGTAATGTTATTGTTTCTTCATAGTTTGAGAAATGCGTTTATTGTATTAATTTCCATTCCTGCTTCATTAATTTCCACGTTTATTGCCATGTATTTATTGGGATACACATTGAATTTAATGACTTTGTTGGCTATGTCTTTAGTAATTGGGATTTTAGTTGATGACTCCATCGTTGTTCTTGAAAACATCTATCGTCACCTTCAAATGGGTAAAAACAAAAGGCAAGCAGCCTTAGATGGTAGAAATGAAATTGGATTCACTGCATTAGCCATTACGCTGGTGGATGTGGTAGTATTTTCACCAGTTGTTTTCATTGAAGGAGTAATTTCTGATATCCTTCGTCAATTCTCCATCGTAGTGGTTATTTCAACGTTAATGTCCTTGTTCGTTTGTTTTACGTTGACACCCTGGTTGGCCTCACGGTTTGCCAAAGACATCAAGTTGAATCCAAGAAATCCATTTCATGCCGTTCTGTTATGGTTTGAAAGAAGGGTGACAATTTTCACTGATTCCTATGTTAGTTTGGTGGCTTGGTCACTGCGTCATAAAATCATAATGGGAGTTGGAATACTTCTGTTATTTGTAGCAAGTATGGCAAGTATGGGACTAGGCATTGTTGGACAAGAATTTGTTGCTCAAGGAGATCAAGGGAAATTCATGATTAAATTGAAGTATGACAAGAGTACGACTTTTGAAGAAAACAATGCAACCACGTTAGAAATTGAGCAATTAATTTTAGCCCAAAAAGAGGTTGTAAATGTTGTATTCTCTAATGTTGGTGGACCTAGCTCAGGTATGGGAGCTGCAGCTTTTGGAGCAGAAAACAAATCTGAAATTACGGTTCAAATGAAAGAAGGAATGCAAAACACATTCCCTACAGCTATTTACATGAATGAAATACGTAAGAAAATAGAAAAAAAATATCCCGGGATTGAGGTAAAGGCGCTGAATATGGGCATGGTGGAGTCAGAGGAAGCACCTATAGAAATTTTCCTTTCATCTGACGATAGTGAATTATTGATAAAAGAAGCTCGTCGATTAAAAAATGCTATTCAAGCAATGAAGGGAGCAAAAGACCCCACTATTTCTACTGATGATGTTACACCTGAAGTGAGGGTCGAATTAGACCGAGAGAAAATGGGAACGTTGGGATTACCAATAGCCACTGTTGGGATGCAATTACAAAATGCACTAACTGGAAACGACGATGCTCAATTCGATGATAAAGGAGAAGAATACGATATCCGTATCATGTTAGACAAATTTGATCGAAAAAGTGCGGATGATATTGAGGAAATGTTATTCAATACAAACGACGGTAAACAGATTCGCTTAGCTGATTTTGCAAAAATCACCGTAGATAACGGAAATGGATCGTTGGAACGAAAAAATAGAATTTCCAATACGACCATACGAAGTTATGTGTTAGGTACTGCTTCTGGAACGGTTGCAACTGAAATTGAAAAATACCTAGAAAAAAATCCGTTAGACAAGAACATTCGTATGTTGTGGGGAGGTGAAGTTAAGCGTCAAAAAGAATCCATGGGCGCCCTTGGAACTGCCATGGGTATTGGATTAATTTTAGTTTATTTGATCATGGTAGCCTTGTATGACAATTTTGTTTATCCATTTGTTGTACTTTTCTCAATTCTTGTTTCATTGATTGGAGCCATACTCGCATTAAATTTAACAGCCTCAAGTATGGGGATATTTACTATGTTGGGTATGTTGATGTTACTTGGATTGGTGGCTAAAAATGCCATACTAATTGTCGATTTCACCAACCACCTAAAAACCGAAGGTAAGAGTACTTATAACGCACTACTTGAGGCAGTTCGGGAACGAATGAGGCCGATTTTAATGACCACTATTGCCATGGTTATTGGTATGATTCCTATTGCTTTGGCTAAAGGATCAGGTGCTGAATGGAAAAATGGGTTGGCGTGGATATTAATTGGTGGATTGACAAGCTCCATGTTCCTAACCATCATTGTTGTTCCGATGATGTACTACATTGTAGACAGAATCAAAGACAAATTAACTTTTAGAAAAAATAAAGGTTCTGGTGAAGAATTACTCTCTGAAACTACCGGTGCATAACGTAATTTATGCCTACTACAACAAAAGGCGTCACAATGTGACGCCTTTTTAATTTTGAGCAATTTGTATTTAGTACTTTAAATGCTTGACTGAGATGCCTGTATTTTGAAGTTCCTTTAATGAATCAATTCCAATTCGCAAATGATCATTGACGTATTCTGTGGTCACCTTTTGATCACTCACTTCCGTTTTAACTCCTTCAGGTGTCATAGGTTGGTCACTCACCAACAATAAAGCTCCAACAGGAATTTCATTAAAGAATCCGACACTGAAAATAGTCGCCGTTTCCATGTCAATTGCCATGGCTCTAATCGACTTCAAGTAGTCCTTGAATTTTTCATCATGCTCCCATACCCTGCGATTTGTCGTATAAACCGTTCCTGACCAATAATCTCTCCCACTGAGCCGTATGGTATAAGAAATGGCCTTTTGCAAATTAAATGAAGGTAAAGCAGGAACTTCAGGTGGAAAATAATCATTGGAAGTTCCTTCTCCACGAATAGCTGCAATTGGAAGAATTAAATCGCCAACCTGACTCTTTTTTTTCAATCCACCACATTTCCCTAAAAACAATACGGCTTTAGGATCAATCGCAGATAAAAGATCCACAATTGTCGCTGCCATAGCACTTCCCATGCTAAAATTGATAATAGTAATACCATCTTTAGTAGCCGATTGCATGGGTCTATCTAATCCTACTACCGAAACATTATGCCATTCTGCAAATAAATTAACGTATCCTGAAAAATTAGTAAGTAAAATATACTTGCCAAATTCTCCTAATTGTTTCCCAGTGTAACGAGGCAACCAATTTTGAACAATTTCTTCCTTCGTTTTCATGGTTTTTTAAAATTAAACTAATCGAATGTAAAGTAAATCTCCCTCTTTCGATACCTTCAATAAATTGTTTTTAGTAAGTGTTTTTATGCTCGTGTCCCATTGTTTATTGCTCATTTCCACTTTAGCACGCAAATCAGGTAGTAACATTTCTGTTTGTATTTTCATGCATTCAAAGATTTCAGTTTCTGTAGCTGAAAGCTCTATTTTAGGTTGCACAACTTCAGGGCGCATTTGCGGAAAAAATAATACTTCTTGAATGGATGTATTATTGGTTAAATACATGATTAAGCGATCCATACCAATTCCGAGTCCACTTGTTGGAGGCATTCCATATTCCAAAGAACGTAAAAAGTCTTGGTCAATAAACATGGCCTCATCGTCTCCTTTTTCTTGCAAACGCAGTTGTTCCTCGAAACGTTCTCGTTGATCAATTGGATCGTTTAATTCAGAATAAGCATTTGCCACTTCTTTTCCACACACCATTAATTCAAAACGCTCGGTCAATTCTGGGTTATCACGATGAGCCTTACAAAGCGGAGACATTTCTTTGGGATAATCTGTGATGAATGTCGGCTGAATGTAATTCCCCTCACATTTTTCTCCAAAAATCTCATCAATCAATTTTCCTTTGCCCATTGTTTCATCAACTGCAATACCCATATTCAATGCAGCACTTCTCAATTCTTCCTCCGATTTACCCTGAATATCAAAACCGGTAAAATCAAGAATTGCTTGACGCATGGTTACCCGTTTATATGGAGCTTTGAAATCGATAGCATGCTCACCAAAAGTGGCTTGGGTAGTTCCATTAACGGCCATAGCACAATATTCCAAGAGTTGCTCAGTGAACTCCATCATCCAATTATAATCTTTGTACGCAACGTATATTTCCATGGCGGTAAACTCCGGATTATGTGTTCGGTCCATCCCTTCATTTCTGAAATTTTTGGAAAACTCATAAACCCCGTCAAATCCACCTACGATTAATCTTTTCAAGTATAATTCATTGGCGATTCGCATGTAAAGTGGAATATCCAATGCATTGTGATGGGTGATAAAAGGCCTAGCTGAGGCGCCACCGGGAATTGCTTGTAAAACGGGAGTTTCTACTTCCATATATCCTGCATCGTTGAAAAACTGACGCATAGCATTAAACAATTTTGTTCGTTTAATGAAAATCTCTTTTATACCAGGATTAACCACTAAATCTACGTAGCGTTGTCTATACCGTAATTCTGGGTCTGTAAAGGCATCGTGTACTCTTCCTTCGTTATCTGTTTTTGGTAAAGGAAGTGGTTTTAACGATTTACTTAACAGCGTAAATTCTTGAACATGAACGGAAATCTCCCCAACTTGTGTCTTAAACAAATACCCTTTAATCCCAATGAAATCACCCAAATCTAGGTAACGCTTGAAAACCTCATTGTAAAGTGTTTTGTCCTCGCCTGGACACAATTCATCACGATTGATGTAGACCTGAATTCTTCCAGATGAGTCTTGTAATTCAGCAAAAGAAGCCTTTCCCATGATTCGTTGACTCATCATTCTACCAGCCAAACAAACTTGCTTACCTTCAACGAAATCGGATTTAATATCTTGTGAAAAATCAGTAACTGGATATAATTCAGCTGGATAAGGATTAATTCCTAATTCTTTTAACTTCGTTAATGTTTCTCGGCGTTGTATCTCTTGTTCAGAGAGTTCCAAATAACTCATAATTTCAATATTGAAAGGCAAAGATAACGATTTTCAGGTGCTATTGAGAATCATCCAAATCGAAAAACAGGGATAAATAGTTCTCGTTCCCCAGATTTGGTCATTTACCGTCTACAAGTAGCCCGATTTATTTCATTAACTTTGTAACTTATGTTAGTAATAAAACAGGCTGAATTTGTAATATCCTCGACTGATTTTAAAAAAGGTCCGAAAGATGGCAAACCGGAATTTGCATTTATTGGTCGATCAAATGTTGGGAAATCATCCTTGATCAACATGCTTACCGGAAATAAAAAATTAGCAAAAACATCAGGCACACCCGGTAAAACAAGATTAATCAATCATTTTATCATAAATGAAAATTGGTATTTAGTAGATTTACCAGGATATGGGTACGCAAGGGCTTCTAAAAAGGATCGAGCAACATGGGAAAAATTTATCGTCGATTATTTAACTAAATGTGAATCTTTAATCAATCTATTTGTTTTGGTTGATGCGCGTTTAGAACCCCAGAAAATTGATATTGAATTCATGAATTGGTGTGGTGAAAAACAAATTCCCTTTTCGATCATTTTTACCAAATTGGACAAACTATCTGCCTCTGAATTTTCGAGGAATTTGGCTCGATATAAAAAAGAATTAGCTAAGTCTTGGGCAACCATTCCACCTGTATTTTCTACCTCTAGCACATCGAAACACGGCAGAGAAAGCGTTTTAAACTATATTGAAGAAATACTAAAAGCTATTGGATAGGTTTAATATAAACCATTGATAAATCCATTGTTTCCAGCGAATTGACTTGAAAATCTCTCAGTATTAAATTCAAAACAACGAAAAAATCATCCGTATAGATAGGTATAACTAAGGCCTCATCCATGAGTATTTTATTACATTGATTTAAATACGAAATACGAAGTTTCTTGTTTTGTTCAACTAAAGACTTTTCATAATAATTATTGAACATGGTATTGGTTGAACTAATGTTTCCCCAAAATGGATTTACGGTGGAGTGAGCTTTGTAAAAAATACTAAGAAAACTTTCCGGGTCTGGATAATCGGCCACCCAACCCGAGCGCCAAATCAATGCTTCACCTCTTGCTATGGCTTCCGTTTTTTCCTTAAACGAGCAATATTGAATATCAATTTTAATCCCTAAGTTGGTTGACAATTGTGTAATAACCTCTCTTGTCCATTTACTAACAGAACTGCCTTCAATGGAATTCACCCATAACTTGAGCGATGGAAATCCTACACCTCCTTGAAACCCAGCTAGTGCCAGTTCATTCCTTGCTTGAGCGGGATTATAAGGTAGCGTTATCGTAGAGTCAAGGGTATATCCATCCATGGTGGGAATAAAACCATTCATGGCAGCAAATCCATCTCCTAACAAAGCGTCATCTACAATTTTTGTACGATCAATGGCCAATTGAAAAGCTTTGCGCACATGAATATTATTGAAAGGTTTCTTATTTAAGGAAAATGCCAAATAATTAATGGATGAGCTTTTACGAGAAAATATCCGGTGTTTGATGGTTTTACCTCCTTGTGCTTCAGCTAATGAACCAAATAAATCCTGGACATTTTCTACCGGAACCTCCAAAACAATATCAATTTGATTTTTTTCAAATGCTTGTAATTCGCTATTCTTATCTTTTCCATATATCATGGTAACCGACTCCAAAAATGGCAAACTATTTCCAAAATTATCTTTCTTCCAATATCGGTGATTGCGAATGAGTCGTATACCGCTTTCATCCATTTTATCCAATTGAAAAGGACCTGTACCAACGGGATGCTTTAGCATGTTTTCACCATACGCTTCATAACATTCTCTCGGAAAAATTCCTAACCCTGGATGAGATAGAATTTTCTCAAAATCAGCAAAGGGTTTATTCAGCTTAATAGTAAATGAATAGTTATCTAAAATCTTTATTCCAGAAATATGGTTGGGAGAGCGTTGTTTTTTTGATTGATTATGAAAATTTTCCGAACCTTCAATTTTATTGACCAATAAATGAGATAAGTGGTTTAATGATAAGCCAGAACATGCAAACTCCAGTACATACCGAATATCAGATGCTTGTAGTTCTCTTGTTTTCTCCTTGAAGCAATCGTTTTCATGGAAATAAATTCCACTTCTTAATTGAAAAGTATGTGTCAATCCATCCGTTGAAATACTATGTCGCTCCACTAAATGTGGCACTACTTTTTTACCAGAAGGATCTTCTTTAAAAAGGGATTCAAATAGTTGAGTATTGATACGCTGAGAATACAAATCCATTGAATGCATCGGAAAAAGATTCGAAACCTTTTCCAAGGACATAAATCTAAATTCGCCTCCATATCTTTTACCTCCTTTAGCAACTTGAGGTAAAGAATTATCCTTGGTAGAGCAAGCAACTAACAAAGACAGAAACAAAAAAATAGAAATCCAATTTTTCATTGATTCTTTAACTAGCCATTTTCTGCAACAACCTCTTGAACTTCAGGGAGGTGTTGTTTCAATAGATTTTCAATTCCTCCTTTCAACGTGGCGGTAGAAGAAGGACAACCTGCACAAGACCCCTTCAATACTACCGTTACTTTTCCTTCCGAAAAACCTCTATAATCAATGGCACCACCATCACTTTCAACCGCAGGTCTGACATATTCATCAAGTAGTGATCGAATAGCATCATCAATTTCATGGGGTTCGTAAACAGCGGGTTTTTCTGTATTTTCTAAAACTGCGGGTTTTTCAGGAGGCATTTGAACTAATACATCTTTTCCGTCAGCGATCCAGTTTTTAACAAACTCACGCAATTCCATGGTGATAAAATCCCAAGGAACGTTATCAGTTTTTGTAATGGTCACAAAATTTGCTGCAATAAAAACCCCATTAACAAAAGGAAATTTAAATAATTCTTCTGCTAAAGGAGAATAACCTTTAGATTCAACGCTATTTTTGAATTCAACAGACTCTCCACTAACCAATAAATATTTGTTTGCAACAAATTTCATTGTAGTTGGATTTGGAGTCATTTCAGTGTAAACAGTTACTGGGACTTGCATGTATTAAGAATTTAGAACAAATTTAAGGTTTTTACACTGGAAACAAGGTGGAATGAACGTTAAAACTATTTACTAATATTTCTAGTAACCTGAAATGAACCAATTACCAAATAATATTCATCCGATTTAATTCGAGTTTTCTTGCCCAAACCAAGATTAATATGAAAAAATTTATCCACCAATTTGGTTAGCAATGGAAACTGCTTATGCTCTAAAACATCCGATGGCCGAACGATTGGCAAAGTTTGCTCTATTTCATTCGGGTTAATTGAGGTAAATTGCTCTTTTGGCAATTGGATTAATTCAATAATTTGCGGTTTTTTAATACTTGAATCCCCTAATTTTGCAGGAAATTCCACGTAACTTGGAGACATTTCTGTTTTTTCCAAAATTGGTATGTTACTGAGGCTATCTTTTGCGTCAAATTGAGGAGTTGGTTTTGAAAATGTAGGAACTGACGATGAAGGTAAAGAAGTATTGATTGTATTTTTCTGTGATAAACCATTTTTAGATTCCGGTTTCGCTATTTGCTTAGCGATGGGAGTTGTTGTTGTTTCATCCTGATTAATTTGATAAACTATTAAACCTGAAATACAAGCAGCGGCTGCAGCATATCGGATGAATTTATGTGATATTCCTTTTCCTTCTGGTCTTTTAAGTTGTTGTTTGTTTTCAAAAACGAGGGTGAAATCAGGCTTCAATTTTGTGTAGTTAAAAAGAACTGCTGACTTTTGAAATTCAATTGAACGATGTTCCGCTTCCTCCAATTCTTTTTGTTTTTCTGCTGATAATAATCCATCAACATTTGCCGCCTGAAAAAAAGAAATTGAATTTGAATCAACCTTAGATTCAATCAATGAAAATTGATATAATTCCTTCTTGCTATTAGTAGGATATTTCTCTATCCCATTTCGATCAAGCTTAAAATCAATGGCATTAGAAGGGATTTTTAATTCCGGATTTTCTTCTAAAAAGGCAATGAATTCCACCTCATCGATCGAACTCAACTTGCTTTCTAAAAAATCCAAATAGAAAGCCTCAAAATTTGATCTATTGATTTTTTGCTTCATTATACAATGTTTTCTAAATGAACAAAATACGCTTTCATTTGCTGACGAGCCCTAAAGATATACACTTTCACCTGGGTTTCTGACAGCTCTGTCATCTCTCCAATTTCGGTATATGAATACCCCTCGTAATCACGTAACAACAACACCGTTTTCTGAATCGGAGTTAATTTTTGTAAGGCTTCCTCAATGACGGATTCAATATCAAAAGGGGGATTCTCCTTAGATCGAAAATCAGCATTGAAGCTATCATGTTGAATGGATTTTGGTTTCTTTGACCAATCCACAATTAAATGATAAATCGTTGTAAACAAATAGGATTTGACTTTCTCTGCTTGAATCGTTTCCCGTTTTTCCCATACTTTCATGAAGGTATCCTGCACTAAATCTTTAGCAACATCCCTATCTACTACTTGCTTCAAGGCAAACCTAAATAAACCGTCTGCATACAAATCAACAGCCGTATTGTAATCACCTCGCTTCATGGAGCTAGTAAGACATTAATTGAGATGAAAAGTTACAGTTAGTTATAAAATAACTTGTCCTTAAATTGTAAAATCTTAACACGTTTTGTTGCCGGATCTATAACTAACATATTGGATAAAATGAATGTTTTTTCGTTGTAATATAATTCCTTTTCTTCTTTTAATATATTAAATGAGTACACATAAACATTGGTCAAATTACCGAATGTATCATATTTAAATCGTTTTTCCTCCACTGGTTCTCCTTCTTTACCATTGAATTTTTTTACCGATTGTAGCCAGCCGTGTTCGTTGTATTCAAATGTTTTTCGATAAATTCCAGCAGTTGTACTAGATTGCTCTATTTCCTCTATCAAATAATTGTCTTCATTAAATACACGCGTGATTTCCAAATAAGGCAAGTTGTAGTTATTATAAATAATTTGTTTTTCCGTCAGGTCAGTAATTTCATACTTCATGGTTTCTTCGCTAATCATATAAGACTCCTTAATTTGGTTGTTTTCATCCAAAATATCCCTGCGAAAAACTTGCTTTTGAATTCGCCCGTTATCATCATAGTCATTGAGTATCGAAGTATAACCATTCAATTCCTTTTTTCTATGTTGGATTAATTGATTTTCATCGTTGTAATAGTAAAAATTTTCGAGAGAATCTTTTCGTTCGGTTCCCTGGAAAGTCTCTAAGGTATAACTCAACCTTCCTTTGTTGTCAAATTCATAGACCGCATACAACCCTGTTGACATAATGGAAGTCGTAGGACTGGTAATAGAAAAATTACCTTTAAGTCGCTTGATTTTATTCTTATAGATAAATGTTTGATTGAAAAACGGAAGTTGAGAAAGTGCATTTCCTTCTTTATTATCAATCATTTGAGCATTAATGGAAATTAAAAAAAAACATGAGAAACTAACTAAGACGAATTGAATGTGGCGCATGATATTAATTTAGACTTTCGTTTTCTGAAGTGCATAAGTTGCTAGAAGCGTAAACAAGAAAAAAAGTCCAGATACAACAATGATTATTCCAGAAGAATTAACAACTATTTTTAGAATAAAAAATAAAAGTAAAGACAATAGAAATGAAGTAAACCCTATTGTTCGAATTAGAACAGTGGATTTTTTAGAGGGGGCTGAAATGGCCAATCCCAGCGACAGACAAAGGGAGAAAATTAAAAACATATTCAAACCGAACGTTATTTTAAAGTTGGTATCAACAGCAAAAAAGGCAGGTAGAAGTAGAAATCCATACGCTAATAAAGCGGAGATGGCTACGGCAAACGAAAGCAAGATATAATTAATTTTCATAGACTTTAATTAAGGTAATTGAGGGGGAAGTAATGCTATATATTTCAATATTTCGGGCATTTCCTCCATTTTTTTCCATTCCGTGTTTCCAGGTTTCCATGAAAGGGTATTCTTATTAATTTTTCCTTGCTGGATTAATTCCAATGTCTCTCTTCCAGTAAATGGTCCTGCAGCATGATTATCTATGGCGAAATAGAATAATTCAGCAGCAACGGAAGGAATAAGTCTATTTTCTGCCCCTGGCGTAATCGCATTTTTTAGTGAATAATTCATGGAGGCAACCATTTGCTGAGAAATGGATAATCCCAAGCCAAATTCAACTAATTTATCAACGGAAAAAAAATCGGAATCATTCATAGATATCTGTTTATATTGCTGGTGGAACAGGTGGTGGCACTTGATTAAAAAGGACGGATAAATCGGCCATTGTTTGCGCTTGTTCCCAATTTGCCATACCCGCCTTCCAAACCAATGTTTCTTTGGTAAGTTGATTGTTCGAGACTAATTGTGCTAATTCGACCAAGGTAAAAGGTCCTGCTTGTTGACCATTAAATGCAACAAAATAGCTAACAGCGGTGGGTAATGGAGGGGGTGTATTTTGATTCTGATTGATGTTTTGACCCATCTGATTCATCATTCCAGCCATTTGATTTCCCATTGCTCCTCCCAAAGCCATTCCGGCCATCATTCCGGCTGGATTCATTCCATTACCTTCTCCTCCACCCATTTGCCCCATGGAACCCAAACTATCCGCTGCTGTTTTCAGCACATCAGCTTGTTGATTTAAGGCATGGGTATTAATAAACGATGTTTCTGTTTGTAATTTTTGAGCTCGTTGGGCCTCTTCTCTTTGAACACGAAGCGTTTCTTCTAAATTCTTTGCGTTAATTTCCTGTGTGTCGACCAAATTTTTAATGTTCACAGCATTTTGGGCATCAATCGTTTTTGTAACTTGATCCGCAGTGATAGCTTGTAATTTTTGATACGCTTCGGTTTCTTTGTCAATTTCAATGGCACTTATATCCAATGCCTTTAAATTGAGTCCAAAATCTGTAACCAATCTATTTTGTATCTCTGGCGTAACACGGTCATTCACTTCAATGATATTTCGTTCAAGTTGAATAACGGGTCGTTGAGTTTCGGCAGGTAAATTGGTTACTACCTGTTTAATATTTTTAGTTATTGCGTCTTTTACTTGATCAAATAAATCCTCTTTGTTGAATTCAATCAGTCGATTCAATTGGATGAAAGCACGGTAGTCACTCAAATTAAATGTGAGCGTGCCACGAACAGCAACAGGAACTGAAAAATCAACGAAACGAGGATCAAAAACATCAAAATAAGGGATACCAAATTTAAGTTGATTATTCCCAGAAATATTAATGAAATACACTTCTGCTTGAAATGGACTTTGGCCTCCAAAAGCAGTTCCTACTAGATTGGAAAGCACTGGAAAATTTGCTGTTTTAATGGTTTCATCATGTGGACCCACGATAAAATCCTGAATTTCACCCCCCTCTTTTGCATATACAAATACGGCAACTTCCCCCTGTTTCACACGCAAACTACTGCCATAACGAATGGAATTTTGCTTTGTTGAATCGGCTGAACTACCAGATGGTTTCCATTTCCAAACGAGATAATCTGGTTCATCACAACGGATAACATCCATAAATCCGCCTTCTGCACTTTTAAATAATCCCATAATTTTAATTCATTTCAATTTGTAAAGCATAGTTATTTATTTCTTGAAGGATTTTTGGGTCATCCTTCAAAGAAAAACGTGCTTTTATAATAATCTGTTCACATTTCGTTTTCCAAACCGGAACCATTTCATTGTGCACCTTATTCTCTGCTGAATTTCGAGTTAAAAAATTTCCTTTTTGTTTCGCTTTTGGCAAAGCTAAGGCCAAAAATTCAAGCATATCCACCTTAGTGGTTGGAATAGGGAAACTTGAGATTACTTCCATTTTTTTACGCTCAATAGCACCAGGACCTAAAATGCTGGAAAATGATTTAGCATAGAAATTTCCAATAGCTGCAAATGGGTTTGACAAATCAGTGCTGTCTTGTCGAGAAGATTCAATTTGATTCAGCATTTCAAACAATTTTTGAATTGTAGCATTCGAATCGCGCTCAGATATTTCAAAATCACATTCGGTGCAGCGTGCCGCGTAAGCCGGAAGTACTCCACCACAAGCTGGGCATTTTGCTTGATCCTTTTTAACAGTTTTCGATTCAACAGGAATAACAGGAGGGATTTCCACCTTTACAGTCTGCTCTTCCTCTGCCATTTCCTCTTTTTTTTCAAATAATCGAGCATCCAAAACCATTTCA
Organism: uncultured Lishizhenia sp.; assembly: GCA_964612725.1. Classification (GTDB taxonomy): domain Bacteria; phylum Bacteroidota; class Bacteroidia; order Flavobacteriales_D; family Crocinitomicaceae; genus UBA952. The sequence continues at coordinate 25,794 of CAZTFG010000016.1, forward strand.
AACTCATCTTGATCGATGCCTGCTTCCACCGCTTTGCGAATCAATACTTCGCGTTCCTTATCCGTTAGCACTCCATCTACCAGGGCAAGTTTCATAAATGCTTCAATCCGTTCGTCGTACATATTTTTATAAAGTTGGATTTCAATACTTCCAAAGATATTAATTTATTTTTAACAGCGGATTCACATCAAAAACGGATAATACAACAAGAATGTGTAAATAATTCATGGAGTTTTTCAAACATTCCAATAAAAATAATGGTATTGGCTGCTATTTAAAAAAATTAACCTAAATTTAGCATACAAAACATATTCTGTAAATACTCAAAAGCATTTATGACCAACCCTACCTATTTAACAGAAGAAAAAATAGACTTGAAAGCAGCCTTGAAAAAATTCTTCGGATTTGACAAATTTAAAGGAAAACAAGAAGCTGTTATAGAAAATGTACTCTGCGGTAAAAACACCTTTGTCATCATGCCGACAGGAGGTGGGAAATCACTTTGTTATCAACTTCCGGCACTGATATCTAATGGTACGGCAATTATCGTTTCACCTTTAATTGCTTTGATGAAGAATCAAGTGGATTCCATTCGTAATGTCAGTGACAACGAAGCCGTAGCGCATTTTCTCAACTCATCCCTTTCAAAAACAGAAATTACCAAAGTTAAAAAGGACATTCAGTCAGGAATAACCAAAATGTTATTCGTTGCTCCAGAATCACTTACGAAACAAGAAAACATTGATTTTTTAACCTCCGTTGAGGTTTCGTTTTTTGCCATAGATGAAGCGCATTGTATTTCAGAATGGGGACATGATTTCAGACCGGAATACAGGAGGTTACGCGAAATTTTTGAGCGCATTTCTAATGTACCAATTATTGCGTTAACGGCAACAGCTACTCCTAAGGTTCAATATGATATTCAGAAAAACCTAAACATGCTAGATGCTACCGTGTTTAAGTCTTCTTTTAACAGGGATAATTTATTTTACGAAATAAGACCGAAAAGGGATGTAGAAAAACAAATTGTTAAGTACATCAAAAATAAGGCTGGTAAAAGTGGAATTATTTATTGTCTAAGCAGAAAAAAAGTAGAGGAATTCGCTGAATTATTGCAAGTAAATGGCATTCAAGCACTTCCATATCACGCAGGGCTAGATGCAACTTCCAGAGCAAAACACCAAGATATGTTTTTGATGGAAGAAGTTGATGTCATTGTGGCAACGATTGCTTTTGGAATGGGCATTGATAAACCAGATGTGCGATACGTAATTCATCACGATATCCCCAAATCAATTGAAAGCTATTACCAAGAAACGGGAAGAGCAGGAAGAGATGGTGGTGAAGGCGAATGTATTGCCTTTTACAGTTATAAAGACATTGAAAAATTAGAAAAATTTCTTCAAGGAAAACCCGTATCAGAACAAGAAATAGGGAAGCAATTATTAGGTGAAATGGTTTCCTATGCCGAAACATCTTTGTGTAGACGGAAATTTGTATTGCATTACTTTGGTGAGCAATTTGATGAGAAAAAATGTTCAGAAAATTGCGACAATTGCAAAAATCCAAAGGAACGCAAGGAAGGAGGAAAATATGTTTCTATGCTTCTTCAAGCGATTAAAATGCTCAATGAAACACAAAAAGCAAAGCATTATTGCGCTTTCCTTGCAGGAAATGTTACTTCAGATATTAAATCGTATCAACATGATAATCTACCCCTTTTTGGTGTGGGTAAAGAGAAAGATGAAAATTTTTGGAATGCAGTAATCAGACAATCTACCGTGGCAGGATTGATTTCCAAAGATATTGAATCCTATGGGGTAATTAAAATAACTCCAACAGGAGGAGAATTTCTTACCAATCCTACTCCTTTTATGTTAATTCAAGAAAGGGATTTCTCCAATACGGATGATGATGATGATGCTGTAATTACGGTTGGAAACAAAGGAGGGGCTTTTGACGAAGCCTTGTATGAAATGTTGCTAGATTTGAGAAAATCTCTGTCCAAACAACGAAACATTCCACCTTTTGTTATTTTTCAAGATCCTTCGTTGAAAGATATGTGTTTCCACTACCCTATTTCGTTAGATGAATTAACTAACATACAAGGGGTTGGATCAGGGAAGGCTACCAGATATGGGGAACCTTTTGTTGCATTGATCGAAAAATATGTGACTGAGAATGACATAGAACGACCACAGGATATGGTTATTAAATCATTAGTAAACAAATCCGGTTTAAAAGTACAGTTAATTCAAAACATTGACCGTAAACTACCCTTAGAAGACATTGGACGTTCGCAAGGAAAATCACTACCCGAAATTATTGATGAAATTGAAGCCATTGTTTCGTCCGGAACTCGAGTAAATATTAATTATTACATTGAAACATTGATGGATAGTGAAAATCAAGAAGAAATTTACGACTACTTTTCAGAAGCAGAATCGGACGATATAATTGCCGCATATCACGAATTTGACGGATTGTATTCCGAAGAAGAATTGAGGCTTATGCGCATCAAGTTCATGAGTGAAATGGCAAATTAAGTAGCGATAAATTACGCTGAACACCTTATTTATAGACTGGACTTTTTCTCCATCAACAAAATACCACCAGTATCGGTGCGTAATAATTACATCTATTGAATATTTTTCAAAGCGAATACCGTATCTTTGTAATCCAAAATAATTAATTATGCGTCTTGTTACGGTTGGCAGTGTTGCCTTTGATGCCATTGAAACTCCATTTGGCAAAACAAACAAAATTGTGGGTGGAGCAGGAACTTTTATTTCCTTATCTGCATCCTTTTTCATGAAAAATCAAGGAATTATTTCCGTAGTGGGAGATGATTTCCCTTCAGAAACGTTAGATTTCATGAAAACACGTGGTATAAATACTGCCGGTATACAAATCAAAGAAGGAGAAAAAACATTCTTTTGGTCCGGAAAATACCACAATGACATGAATTCACGTGATACCTTGATTACCGAATTAAATGTTCTTGAAAATTTTGATCCAATTGTACCTGAAGAATTTCAATCTGCTGAGTATTTAATGCTTGGAAATTTGTCACCTCAGGTTCAACGTCAAGTAATTGAACGCATGGCAAGTAGACCCAAATTGATTGCTATGGATACCATGAATTTTTGGATGGACATAGCTCTTTCTGATTTAATGCAAACTATTTCAATGGTAGATGTGTTAATAATCAATGATGAAGAAGCACGTCAATTATCGAAAGAATATTCACTTATGAAGGCATCTAAAGTTATCCGAGCAATGGGACCAAAAGTGCTGATTATAAAGAAAGGAGAACACGGAGCCTTGTTATTTGATGGCGAAAATGTATTTTTTGCCCCGGCTTTACCACTAGAAGACGTATTTGATCCAACAGGAGCAGGAGATACTTTTGCCGGAGGATTTATGGGTTATATTGCTGCCACGGATGATACATCTTTCGAAAATATGAAACGAGCTATAATCGCTGGATCCGCTTTAGCATCATTCAGTGTTGAAAAATTTGGAACAGAACGATTAACTGAAATCTCAGGAAAAGATATGGACGAGCGCATGCAACAATTTGTAACGCTTACCAACTTTGAAATGAATCAATTGGCATAACTATTCACCTATGGAAACCAATCATTTTATTCAAGAAATTACAACACTTTTACAGGCTGATGACTTGTTGAGTATTGGAAAAGAAGCTCAAGAATTAAAAGGTAAATTTGACGATTTTATTCTCGAAGAGGAACGCAAAGAACAAGTCAATCAACTCAATGCGGCCGAAACCGGAGAGGCATATGAAGTAAAAGACTTTACCGAAATTAAGGAAGCTTTCTACACCCAATATTCTGCTTTTAAGGCAAAAAGAAATGAGCAAAAAACCTTAAAAGATGCGCTTGAAAAAGAAAATTTAAGGCATAAAAAATCGCTCATTGAAAAGTTACAAGAGGTAATAGAAAACGAAGAAAATATTGGTGCAGCATACAATGCGCAAAAAGAAATCCATGAAACATGGAAAAAAATAGGCGATATTCCACGAGATAAACGAGACGAAATTCAACGCGATTACTCACGCATGTTGGAGATTTTCTTTCACAACATGAAGATTTATCGAGAGCTGAAGGATCATGACTATCATCGAAATACCCAATTAAAATTAGCTTTAATTAATCAGTTAGAAATGCTGAAAAATTCTGCTAATATTAAAGACATGGAGTCGGCATTGCGCACGCTTCAAAACGAATGGGAGGAAATTGGACCTGTTCAAAATGAAGAATGGGAAAAATTAAAAACCAATTATTGGGATGCCGTTCGGGCCGTTTATGAAAAAATCAATCAATTTTACAACGAACGAAGAAATATCCAACTCGATAACTTTGAAAAGAAAAAAGAATTGCTCACTCAATTAAATCAGTTAACGGAAAAACTTGGTGACAATCAAACGGCAAAGCAATGGGAAACTTCCACGGAGGAGTTGTTGAAAATTCAAGCAAATTGGAAAACCATTGGTCAAGCTCCGAAAAAAGAAAATGAAGAAATCTGGAAATCATTTCGAGCGGCATGTGATTTATTTTTTGATACCAAAAAAGCATTCTATAAAAATATCGAAGCGCACCAAAATGAAATTGCTGACAAAAAACGAAAACTGATAGAAGAAGCGAAAAAAATTCAAAATTCTACGGATTGGCGCACCACTTCCGAAAAGCTAATTCGCTTGCAGAAAGAATGGAAAAATTGCGGTAATGCTGGTCAGCGTTTGGAAAATAAACTTTGGACAGAATTCCGAGCTAGTTGTGATGTTTTTTTTAATGCACGTGAAAACAATTTAAAGGAACAAGAATCAGAATTAATTACCAACTTGGAGGCGAAAAAAGCCGTTCTTGAAAATCTTTCTGGCTTTGTTGCAACTGGTGAGAAATTAACTGATTTGAACACTTTAAAACAATTTGCTGACTCCTGGAAGGCCATTGGACCAATTCCAGCTGAAGGAAGGGATGAGCTTTATCAATCATACAAAAAAGTATTAGACGGACATTACGAAACACTTCAAATTGACCCAGCTGAAAAAGAATTGATTATTTACAAAGCAAAATTCGAATCACTTCCAGCAGGCAATGACCGAACACAAGCTTTACTTCGTGAAAAAACATTTATTCGAAAACAGATTGATCAATTAAATGCAGAAATTAACCAAATGGAAAATAATTTGAGTTTTTTCGCAAAATCGAAAGGAGCAGATGCACTTAGAAAAGAAGTGGATGGAAAAATTCAGCAAATACAACATAGAATTGGGATGTTCAAACAAAAATTGAAAGCGATTCCAAATGAATAGTTTCATTAATGTATTGTCCCTTTTTGTAACATTTCCTATAATGGCTTTGGCCATTTTTATTGGATTTGATATTCCTTTCGACTCATTTGGAATAACCGGATCCGAAATTCCTTACCGCTTTGAATTATTCGCAGGATTAGGTTTTATCCTTTTTATCATTCAATTAAGGAGAACCACGCGCAGATGGATGGCTTTATCTATGGTGTCAAAACTAGATCGATTTCAATGGAATAAACCTGTTAGTTTGTCCAGAAAAAAACGGGTTGCCACCTACAATTTAATTGAAGTTACCGTAATGGCGGTTTTAAGTGTTGGATTGTATTCAATAACTAAGGAATCCCTTATTCCTGCTCTTATTTTTTTAGCTTTTAGTGTAGATTCTTTCGTTTTTACGCTTGTAGGGCGGAACAAATATCGAGTTGGTTTATCAACAAAAGCTATATTAGTGGCGGACAGAGAAATCATTTTAATCTATTTTACCGGATTAAGAAAAGTGGCTATTCATCAACAAACGGTTTATTTCGACTATATCAATAACTTACAACTCACTTTTCCACTTGATTGCATTGAAGAAGAAAACAAACAAGAATTTTTTGAAGGATTACATAAAGTGATTGATAAAGACCGCGTATTTTTTAGTAATATTGAGCAAACCATATAACTTTACGTTATGAATAAAACGCAAATATTAATTGTTGAAGATGATTATAGTTTTGCAGATTTAGTTCAATTTCAACTTACAACCGTCGGATTTGAATCTGATTTCATATTATCTATTGCATCCATTGAAGAAGCAAAAGAGGCCGCTTTGGAGTTTATTCCTGAAGTCATTTTACTCGATCTAAATATTTTAGATTCTAATGGTATTGTTACGTATGATTCCATTACATCCATTTTTCCTCATGCATCCGTTATTGTATTATCTGGGTTGGACGATAAAAACATCGCCCTACAGATCGTTTCAAAAGGTGCACAAGACTATATTCTAAAAAGTGACATTAAACCAGAATTACTTGAAAAAACGATCAAGTATGGTAGCTTAAGAAAAAAATTAAATGACGAATTAGAAGAGTCTGAAAAAAAATACCGGGATGTTTTCTACAAATCCCCTATGCCCATGTTTAAGTTGAAAGGGGAATCCTTACAAATAGAAATGGCAAACCAGGCTTCTCATGATTTATACCAAGTACCTCATGGTGGATTTGACGGGTTGAATTTTTATGAATTTAATTCGCTGGGAAACACTCCATTTTCTGATTTAACTACAGGAAATTCTTTTCGAAAGGATTTTAACCAAGAAACCCTAACAGGAGAAGAAAAAACCGTTGAGGTTATTTTAAATAAACTTGATTCAGAGGATGATCTTATCTTTATTGCTCACATTATAGATCGTACAGAAGAACTTGAATTTGAACGAAAAAAATATGAGATAATTTCACAAGCGGAAGAAAGTGAAAAAAAGAAAATTGCTCGCGAATTACATGATGGATTGGGTCAGAATATGGTTTTACTCAATCTTCTTTATCAAA
>CAZTFG010000017.1:0-32119 GCA_964612725.1 uncultured Lishizhenia sp.
TGAAAAAACAATACAATTTCAAACTTCCTAAATGGAATGGTCTTGAGTGGTTTACAGCAAATTTAGATTCATCTTATTTTGTAGGAAAATGGAAAGCTGAAAAACTAAAAACAGATTTAGAAATATTTTCTCTTGATGGCAAATCATATACTCAAAAACAATTTGCCGAATTCATGGAAAAAGGATACAGAGGGATTAAACGAGAGGACTTTAAAAAGGTAGTAGAAAGTCAATATAATACATGGGTTAAAATGACTGTTTTGGATTATGAAGAATCTAGACTTGAAAGCAAATATCCTGAATATCGAGCATTGGTAAAAGAATATCATGACGGAATACTTTTGTACGAAATCATGTCCGATAAAATCTGGAACAAATCAGTGAAAGATACTTCTGGTCTTAAAAATTATTTTTCTATGCATAGAGATAATTATATGTGGCCAAAAAGATTAGATGCAACTATCTATGAATGTAATTCTGAAAAAAATGCAGATGAGGTGTATAAACTTTTAAAGAAAAAGAAAAATACATCTAAAGAAATTATTGAGAAAATTAATGGAAAATCGGAATTGAACCTTCGGGTGAAAATGAATAAGTTTGACCCTGAACAAGTTACTTACCTTAAAAGTAGAACTTTTGTAGCGGGTAGAAACAAACCCTATATGTTTGAAGGTAAATACTACGTTGTTTTTCTAACGAAGGAATTGCCTATTATGAAAAAAGAATTTAACGAAGCAAAAGGAATCGTTACATCTGATTATCAAAACTACATGGAGACCAAGTGGTTAGAAGAACTAGAGAAAAAACACCGAATTTCTTTTAATTATGACATCCTTTATTCTCTAGACAAATAACATGATTAAATCATTTGTTCTTCTTGCTATTCTATTTCTTGGGTTTAATTCACGGGCTCAGGTAGTAGACAAAATCGTTGCTCAGGTTGGTGATGAAATCATCTTGTTATCCAATGTTCAGGCATTGAAACTTCAAATGATCCAAGACAATTCAATTGATGTTAAGAATGCTTCCAGTATTTCTAATTGCAAATTAGTAGAGGATTTAATGTATCAAAATTTGCTTTTGAACCAAGCTAGACTCGATAGTTTGCCTGTTTCAGACGAACAAGTTGACTCTGAAATGGAAAATCGGTTACGTTATATCATAAGCTCCATGCCCGGAGGAAAGGATCAATTCGAGAAATTTTACGGTAAATCGATTACTCAAATCAAAGAGGATTTTCGTGTAATAATTCGAAATCAGATTCTTGCTCGAGATATGCAGCAAAAGATTACTGCTTCCATTACCGTAACGCCAAAAGAAGTTGAAACCTATTTTAAAGCCTTACCAAAGGACAGTGTACCTTATATCAATATGAAGTTGGCCTTTCAGCAAATTGTCTATTTTCCTAACTTAACAAAAGCAGATAAAGACAGAACATACAACGAATTGCGCGATATACGAAAAAAAATTATCTCTGGTGAAAAAACATTCGATTTTATGGCGCGCACCAAGTCTAAAGATCCGGGATCAGCGGCACAGGGAGGAAAATTAAGCGCGTCAAAAGGAATGATGGTTCCGGCATTTGAAGCTGCTGCTCTTGATTTAAAGCCAGGAGAAATATCTGAGGTATTTGAAACAGAATACGGCTATCACATAGTTAAACTTATTTCAAGATTAGGTGACGATTATACCTGTCAGCATATTTTATTAACCGTTGAATTCAATGAAGAATCGCTCAATGAAGCAGCTTTAAAAATTGATTCATGTTATGCACTTCTATTGGAAAACAAAATCACCTGGGATGAGGCCGTACTGCGTTTTTCAAATGACGAGAACACCAAACAAAACAAAGGTATTATCACCAACCCAAAAACCGGTGAGCAAACATGGGATATGCAGGATTTGAACGATATCGACCGTGAAATTTACATTTTAACAGATGCGTTGGAGGAAAATAAATTCACCCAACCCAACCTCTATTTTGATATGCAAACCCGTAAACAAGGGTTTCGTATTGTTCGACTTATGAAACGGTACCCTCCTCACATTGCAAACCTAACGGATGACTATATGTTGATTAAACGAGCTGCTGAAAATGATAAAATGCAAAAAGTTCTTGAAAAATGGGTTCAATCAAAGGTAAGTAATGTGTACATTCGCTTAGATGATTCACTTAAGAATTGTGACTTTAAATATAATTGGCTAACACAATCGAATTAATATGTCAGATACTCAAGCAATTGAAAATTTAGTAAAACAATACCAATCTTTAAAAAACGAAATCCACAAGGTAATAGTTGGACAAGAAGATGTGGTGGATCAGGTACTGATTTCAATATTTTCCAAAGGACATTGCTTATTGGTGGGGGTCCCTGGATTAGCCAAAACATTGTTGGTAAATACCATAGCCCAAACATTGGGATTAACATTTAATCGTATTCAATTTACACCCGATTTAATGCCATCCGATATCATTGGGGCAGAAATTTTAGATGAGAACAGAAATTTCAAATTTATCAAAGGACCATTGTTTTCAAACATCATATTGGCTGATGAAATAAATCGAACCCCTCCTAAAACTCAATCTGCCTTACTTGAAGCGATGCAAGAGCGAAGTGTCACGGCTGGAGGAACAAATTATAAGTTACCCGCTCCTTTTTTCGTATTAGCCACGCAAAACCCCATTGAACAAGAAGGAACATATCCTTTACCAGAGGCACAATTGGACCGATTTATGTTTAATGTTTGGGTGGATTACCCTTCTTTCGCTGAGGAAATGGCCATTGTAAAATCGACGACGACGAATCAAGTTGTTACTTTAAATTCCATCATTTCAGGAGATGAAATTATGGCGTACCAAGACCTTATTCGTAGAATCCCTGTTGCCGATAATGTGTTAGAATATGCGGTAAAACTCGTTGCCAAAACAAGACTACACGATCCTAGTGCGCCTAAACTAACGAAGGATTTCTTGACATGGGGAGCAGGTCCAAGAGCTTCACAGTACCTCATTTTAGGCGCTAAAACGCATGCTGCCATTCACGGTAAGTTTTCACCAGATATTGAAGATGTTAAGGCTATTGCCAAACCTATTTTAAGACATCGACTAGTGCGTAATTACCGAGCAGAAGCGGAAGGATATTCAATGGATAAAATAATTGAAGAATTATTATGAATCTAGATTTTAGTGCTCTTTTTGGACTGGAAGGTCTATTTTATTTATTAGTTCTTTCTTTATTAGAAATCGTTCTTGGAATAGACAACATCATTTTCATTAGTATCGTAACCGAAAAATTACCAGCAGAAAAAAGGCGGTTTGCTCGAAATACAGGTCTAACCTTAGCACTAGTAGTGCGATTAGTTTTATTGGGATTTGTTTCATGGATAATGGGAATGACAACTCCTTTCTTCCATGTACTGGATCATCCCTTTTCCGGACAAAGTTTAGTTCTTTTAATTGGTGGTCTTTTTCTCATATATAAAAGCACGGTTGAAATGCATAACAGTGTTAAAGGCCATGAAGAATCATCCAAACCCGGTAAAAAATTGCTTTCTGCTATTATTTTACAAATTGTCTTAATCGATATTGTGTTTAGTTTTGATTCCATTATTTCTGCCATCGGGATGACCAATGGAATGAAGGAAGATACGGGAGGTGATCCGCTTATAATTATCTATCTTGCGGTAATTATATCTATGATTGTAATGCTGATTTTCTCCAAACAAATTAGTGACTTTATTCAAAATAATCCAACAGTAAAAATGATTGCACTTGGATTTTTAGTGACTATAGGTGTGCTATTAGTTGCGGAGGCCTTTGGACAACATATTCCAAAAGGGTATGTTTATTTTGCTCTTTCTTACTCCTTGTTTGTGGAATTTTTAAATATTCGAATGAGGAAAAACAAAAGTGAGCGGAAATGACCATTGGTGAGGCTAAGGCTTACCTTTCAATTGCCGATTCAGACGACATTTCAGACTGTTATGACACCTTTATTTTCGAACAAAAACAGTTCTTCAAGCAAAAGAACATTCATCCTAAAATTTTTGAATCAAAATTTTTGAAAATTGATAAAGCACGAGAAGCGTTCGCCATTCTTGGGATAGAAGAGAAAAAAACAACTAACGCGTTTTTATTCGAGAAACCTCTTTTAAAAGGGATGATATTAGCTGATTTTCATTTATATAACACAGTTAAAAATAGTTTATTCTCACAACTATTTAACGCTTCTACCCTTTCCGAAATTCAACTAATTTCGGGGTACTTGTTGGAAAATGAGCTCAATTATGCCGCCACTTGGGAACCCATGAAAAACAAGTTAAGTGATCAGCATGAATTTAAAAATTGGACGGATCCCATGTACGTTCTAAAGGATATACAATCCGCAGAAAAAATGGGGGTAATTCACGTGAATGACTTTCTTTCTACTAAACAAGAAGGATTTAACTATTTAAAAGCCGAGATAAATCGACTCAACAAACTTAATCATTGAGTTTTAAAACCGCTAAGAATGCTTCCTGCGGAACCTCTACTCTACCTACTTGTCGCATGCGTTTCTTTCCAGCCTTTTGCTTCTCTAGTAATTTTCTTTTTCTTGATATATCACCACCATAACATTTGGCCGTCACATCCTTTCTTAATGCTTTTATAGTCTCCCTGGCGATAATTTTAGCACCAATTGCAGCCTGAATTGGAATTTCAAATTGCTGTCTTGGGATCAATTCTTTCAATTTTAAACAAATTCTTTTACCCAAATCAAATGCATTATTTCTATGAACCAACGCAGATAATGCATCTACTTGTTCAGCATTGAGGAGTAAATCCATTTTTATTAAATCAGATTCTTTATAACCAATCGGATGATAGTCAAAGGATGCATATCCACGCGAAACCGTTTTTAAACGATCATAAAAATCAAAAACAATTTCGGCCAAAGGCATTTCAAACGTTAACTCAACCCTGTCTTGGGTTAAATATACTTGGTTAGAAATTTCACCTCGTTTTTCAATACACAAGGTCATTATGGAACCAACATATTCTGATTTTGTTATTACTTGTGCTTTTATGTAAGGTTCTTCTATTCGAGCCATTGTACCAGGATCCGGCAATTCAGATGGATTATTAACAATCACTTGAGCATCTGGATTTTTATTCATGAAGGCGTGATAGGATACATTGGGAACCGTAGTAATAACGGTCATATTAAATTCTCGCTCCAATCGTTCTTGAATAATTTCCATATGCAACATACCCAAAAAGCCACAACGGAAGCCAAATCCTAATGCAGCAGAAGATTCAGGTTCAAAAACTAAAGAAGAGTCATTCAACTGCAATTTTTCCATTGAATAACGTAATTCCTCATAGTCCTCTGTATCTACAGGATATATTCCGGCAAAAACCATTGGTTTTACATCCTCAAATCCCTTAACCGCTGCCAAACAAGGATTATCTGTTCCAGTAATAGTATCACCTACTTTTACCTCATTCGCTTGTTTAATACCTGAAATAATGTAGCCAACATCTCCCGCTTTCACGACATTTTTAGGAAGCAAATCCATTTTCAATACACCAATTTCGTCTGCATTATACGATTTTCCAGTATTAAAAAACTTCACTTTTTGTCCTTTTTGGATGGTTCCATTCAATATCCTATAGTAAGCAATTATACCACGAAATGGATTAAAAACAGAATCAAAAATCATCGCTTGCAAGGGCGCATTTTCGTCCCCTTTTGGAGCTGGGACACGTTCAATAACAGCCTTAAGTATTTCGTTAACCCCTAACCCCGTCTTACCAGATGCTGGAATAATTTCTTCGGGTTTACATCCTATTAAATCAATAATTTGATCAGATACTTCCTCCGGCATCGCACTCGCCAAATCCATTTTATTCAAGATTGGTATGATCTCCAAATCGTGTTCAATAGCCAAATACAGGTTAGAGATCGTCTGTGCTTCAATACCTTGGGTTGCATCCACAATTAATAGTGCTCCTTCACAGGCCGCAATGGATCGAGAAACTTCGTAGGAAAAGTCGACGTGTCCAGGAGTATCAATTAAATTTAATATATAATCTTGCCCTTCGTACTTATAATTCATTTGAATGGCATGACTTTTTATGGTGATTCCACGCTCACGTTCAATATCCATATCATCCAAAGCCTGCGCTTGCATGTCTCGATCAGCTATTGTTCCAGTTGTTTGTAATAATCGATCGGCAAGAGTACTCTTACCATGGTCAATGTGCGCGATAATGCAAAAGTTACGGATGTTTTTCATAGATAATTCTGTGTAAACAAAGGTACATTAAAAAACGCATGCTTAAATATGAGTAAAACATATTTTTCTGACACCTGGAAATAATACCTGGATTGAAGTTGAATAAATACAGTCAATGGTTAATGTAATTCAATCCGATAGGAAAACTCCTTAACTTGATTTGATTCCAATAAATATATTCCTGATTTCTCTTCTATATCACCTTTAGCGTGTAGATCGTCTGCCCAACCCCACCAAGGTTCAATGCAAAAAAATGGTGCTCCTTTTTTGGTCCAAAAACCAATTGCATCCCATTGATCAGATGAAACAGTAACTAATTTACCTCTTTTGAAATGGGTTAAGGTAACCGCATTGAAAGGAGGATGTTTGAAGACGACCGCATCATTTTCAAATAAAGAATTTTGAAGCTTCAATTCATTTAATATGGAAACTTGTGTTATTTTACCAGAATAATAAGGCCCAATCAATTCAGATTGCTCCAGCCTTAATGGTTTTTTGAAATCCAGCGCATACTCATCTAAAGCACCCTGTATCGCGAAACCGGGATGACCACCTATGGAGAAAGGCATGGACTTAGTACCCAAATTTTTGACATGAAAACCAATTTCAATCGTATTTTGAATTAAGCGATAAGAAACAATCAACTCAAAATCAAATGGATATTGATAATGCGTATCATCTGTTGATTGCAGTTTAAAATGTACTTCATCCGTTTCTTTTCTAATTAATTGAAATATTTTATCGCGGGCAAACCCATGTTGTTTCATTTGATACTTATTTCCATTATAAGTAAAACTATCATTTACCAATCTTCCAACAATTGGAAATAATAATGGAGATACTCTATTCCAAAATGAAATTTCCTTTTCCCATAGCAAATTGCTAGATTGGTTTAGGTTGATTGAGATTAATTCGGCACCCAATGGCTGAATTTCTGCAGTCAAAAATTTGTTTTCAATTCGAATCATGTAACTAAACTACCATTTTATACCGAATAATTTCTACCTGGAAACGTTTTTAAAATCCCATCCATTTCCATAGAAAACAACATTGAGTTTACCTCTGAAACAGGTTTATCTAGTGCTAAGGTGATTTGATCGAAATGCATTTTGCCATTTTCTCGAAGTAAGTCAAAAATCTTTAGTTCATTTGGATTAAGCAAATCCAACGAAACGCAAGGAGAATAAGAAGGTTGATTCACTGATTTAATGTCATCTGATTCCCAATTCATTAACGTAATTATATCGCTTGTGGAAGTAACTAAATGAGCCATGTTTTTTTGAATTAGCACATTACATCCTTTCGAATTTTCTTGATTGATTCCACCAGGAAAAGCAAATACATCTTTATTGTAGTCAAAAGCTAACTCTGCCGTAATCATCGAACCTCCTTTTACTTTACTTTCTATGATGACTAACCCATCAACCATTCCCGCAACTATGCGATTGCGCATCGGGAAATTCACTCTATCTGGCAAGGTTCCCGAAGGAAATTCACTCAATAACCCTCCTCCTTTTTCACACATTTCATTGGCGATTGATTTATGAGCAAAGGGATAAACACGATCCAATCCATGCCCTAAAACACCAATGGTTGACAATCCACAATCAACAGCTGCTTTGTGCGCATTATAATCTGTTCCATAGGCCAGACCGCTTATAATTTGTACATCATATTGCTTTAAATCCTGAATTAGCTGTTGAGTAATTTCTTTTCCATAATCAGAAGATGTTCTTGTTCCAACGATAGAAAGTACTTTTTTCGGGTTTGGCTCAAAAGCACCTTTGGAATAGAGCAATAACGGAGCATCAATACATTGTTTCAACCTTCGGGGATAATTGCTATCCAACAAAAAATGGGTTTGTATTTTATGATTTTGAATAAATTCTACTTGTACCTTAGCCAATTCAATTGCTTGCTCTCTTTGCATATTATCCAATACAGCTTTTGAAATGCCTGTAAGTTTTTGTAATTCTTTAATAGAGGATGTAAATATCAATTCGATATCTGGAACCTTGGAAAACAAGAGGGTAGCCTTTCTGGGCCCTATGCCTCGCAGGAATGTTAAGGCAATTTGAAAAAGTTGGTGTTGTGCTTTCAATTTTTTTTAGTAGTTTCGAACACTTTAATTTACAAAGAATTTTTGGATATGAACGGGGTAAGAGTGATTTTCACACTGTTTTTTTTATTGATTAGTTTTATTCATTACAGCCAAACGAAAGGAACTATTTTGGACGCCTCAACCGAAATTGGTATTCCTGGAGTGAAACTAATTTGTAGTGACGGAACCAAAATCTCCACCAATAGTTCGGGGGCATTTTCAGTAACTTTCAAAAAATACCCTGTTTTAGTTAAAATTTCTTATGCAGATTTCGATTCTGATTCTCTATTCATTACAAAAGACACAATTGTTGAGTGGAAATTGAATCCAACGGCTCAGAACATGAAAACCATGGTAATCTCCTCAAGCAGAAGAAACCAAGCAATTGAAGACGTACCAGTTTCAATGGAGGTGATTAAACCAGCATTAATAGACAACAAAGGATTAGCCAACCTTGAGCAGGTTGTTGATCAAAGCCCTGGAGTGTATGCGATGGATGGTCAAGTGAGCATAAGAGGTGGGGGAGGATACGCATATGGTGCAGGAAGCCGGGTAGTATTATTATGGAATGGCGTGCCTATGCTTTCACCCGATATTGGAGATGCAAAATGGAATGCAATTCCGATGGAACAAACCGATCAAATTGAGATTATTAAAGGGGCCTCTTCTGTTTTATATGGTAGTGGGGCATTAAATGGGATCATTTCATTAAGCGAAAAAGAAGCAAATCCAAAAGGGGAGCTAAAAATCAAGGTGCAATCTGGAATTTATGACAATCCACGCAGAAAATCCATGCAATGGTGGGTTAAAAATCCTATGTTCTATTTAGCCGATATCTATCACAGCAAAGCTCAAAAAAACTGGGGATACACTATTGGAACCAATCTATATTTAGATTCTGGATTCCGTCAAGGGGAACAAGAAAAAAGATTGAGGGTTAATGGTTCAATCTATTATAAGCCATTAAACATTAAGAATTTCAAAACAGGATTAAGCTATAATTTCCAATATCAAGATATGGGTGTTTTTGTCCTTTGGAAAAATGATTCTATGGGATATCAGGCAATGGATAATACCCTGTCTCGTCAAAAAGCTATCCGATTTAATGTAGATCCTTATTTGAAATATTATGACAAGAAAAACAACCGGCACTTTTTAAGAAGTCGGTATTATTTGGTTACCACCGGAAATGATCAAAATTACTATGACGCGTCTTTTGCCCAAATGATTTATGCAGATTATCAGTTCCAGAAAAAGATAGGCGAAAATAAAAACATCACCTTAGGGGCGATGAATAATAGCAGCTTTATCAGAAGTTGGGTATTTGGAGACCATACATCCCAAAATGCGGCTGTATATGGGCAATTTGAAGGTAAGTTTTGGAACAAAATAGACTGGACAGCAGGAATGCGGGTGGAATACTATCAATTAGATACCCTCAAGCCAGATTCTAGGTTTTATTTTACTGATTCTATTTCAATGCCTATTTATCCAGTTTTTAGAACGGCAGCGCATTATGCAATAAATAAATATAGCCATTTGAGAATTTCTGCTGGTCAAGGAATACGTTTTCCATCCATCGCCGAACGATTTGTCTCTACTTCTGTTGGAGGATTAGTTATTTTTAAAAATCCGGAATTAAAACCTGAAAAAGGGTGGTCAGGCGAAATTGGATGGAAACAATTAGTAAAAATGGGTGAATGGAAAGGTGCTATCGATGTAGCAGCTTTCATTAATGAGTACAGCAACATGACTGAGTTTACTTTTGGATTATATAAACCAGATTCTATTGGTCCATTGCAGGTTACAGACCCTAATGCAATTGATTATTTTTACAAATGGGTTGGATTTCAGGCACAAAATGCTGAACGCGCTCGTATTACCGGTTTAGAATTTTCATTTAATAGTACTGGGAAAATTAAAAATGTAGATATTACCTCGTTGATTGGATACACTTACCTAAACCCTAGAAGTTTAAATTCTAATCCTGCCTATCTAGCGACTTTTTCCGATACTTCTTCACGCATATTAAAATACCGATTTAAACATATGTTTAAGGCCGATTTACAAGTGTCCTATAAAAAATTCAGTGTTGGGCTTTCATGTCGATATAATAGTTACATGAAAAATATTGATAAAGTTTTTGAAGAAGGTGTACTAGGGACTGAATTATTGGTAGGAATGCAACATTATCGAGAAATATACAATAAAGGAGCTTTAGTTTTTGACAGCAGAATTATGTTTGAGGCATACAAAAGCCTTAAAATCAATTTAGTAACCAATAATATTTTCAATGCTGAGTATGTATCGCGGCCAGGTGATATTCAAGCACCACGAAACTTTGTTATTCAATTACAATATCAAATTAAGTAAGGGACTAATTTTTAAGGTATTAAACTAATGACTTTCTGCTTGCCATTTAATTTTAACGGCAGAAATTATTAGTGTATTAAGGCGTATATGAGACAATATCTCAAAGTTCAATTTGGTATAAAAAGTAAGGGGTGAATGGTAGATTGAACCATCATTCTTAATATCATTACTGTGATCAATAACCCAGCCATAAAAACAAGTACATTGCTTTTTTAGTTCATTAATTAATTGACTTCCGAGGCCTTTACCTTTGAATCTTTCCGCAACAATAATTGAAAAACGAGTTTCATTTTCTTTATCAAATAAAACAGCCCATCCAACAATAACATCTTGTTGGTTTTCTATTATAAAATGGCGGTAATTAGTCGCATCATTCAATAACATTGAAAACCGATTCATTAAATTTTTTGGATATTCTTTATTCCAAAGAAAATCTATTTGTTTGTGATGGTGTTCGCTCAATTGTTCGGTGTAAATTAACCGCATTTAGTATATAATTAAAATGGGCTAACATAATGCTAACCCATTCAATTTAATTAATTATATCTCTTTATTTCAGAACGATAAATCGTTTTTGTAACCACTTAAGGTCATTTTGAATCCGTAAATAATACACTCCATTTGCTATTTCAGGAATTGAAACTTGTTCAACCTCTTGTTTCGCTCGGAATGAGTAGATTACTTTTCCATTTATATCTCGAATTTCTGTTTGAACTCCTTCAGGTAATCCTTCTATTTGAAACACTGCATTGTTAGGATTAGGTACGATTAAAATCTGAGCCAGTAATTGATCTTCAATTGATGCACATTGATCAACGGTTATGGAAACTTGTCCAGAACCTTGGCAACCATTTGCGTCCGTGTAATTTGCTGAAATAGTTGATACACCGACACCAGAAATGGTTGGATCAAATGTTGAACCTACAACTCCAGTTCCTGAAAGTGTTGCCGTTGAAGGGGTTGGAATTAATTGAACTAATCCAGCATTTGAGCAAACAGTGTTATCAGAATCGTTTGTTGTGATTGAAACAACTGGATTTTGATTTACAATAATTGTTTGTGTATTCGTGTTTGTACCTGCTGCATTTGATACTGTTAAATCCACTGTATATGTTCCAGAAGTAGCAAATACATGTGATGGGTTGGGCACAGTAGAGGTGGTTCCATCCCCAAAATTCCATGACCAAGAGGTTGGTGTGTTCGTTGAAAAGTCAGTGAAAGCAACACTATTTCCTTCACAAATTGAATTTGATGAGGACGTAAATGAGGCCACGGGAGCAGCAGCCGGACTATTTTCGTTGAATAAGACTTTAAAGTCATCAAAATAATACCCATCCGCATTGGTTCCACCATCCGAACGCAATTGGAAACGAACTTTTATTTGTTGCCCCAGATAATCACTCAAATTAACTTCTTCCAATACCCAAGTTGATTGTGTGCCTTCATAAACCGGTTGATTGTTTGGTTGAACACTTCCATTTGCACTTGTGCCTGGAACTGTATAATTACCACATTGTCCAATCCAAGTGGTACCACCATCTGTGGAGACTTGAAACTGAACAAAATCATAATCTGCCTCAATAGCCCATTTGGCATAAAAAGAGATCATTGCTGATGAAGCATTCGTCAAATCAATTACTGGAACATAGGTATATGTTTTATTCGTATTACTTCCATAGTTATTTACTGACCCATCAAAAAATGATTTCGAAGGTGATACAAATGTAGATCCCGTAGTTGACCAAGTTCCTGTCCAGTTTGTAGCAGCCGTAGCATCCTCAAGAGTTTGCAAAGTGAGGGCACCATACGTTTTGATTATTGTATCTTTTTTTATCCATAATCCATTATCTGTTTTAAGAATATATTTAATTTGATCACCAAATTGGATTGCAGGATTTAAGCTATAAGCAATTGAACCCGTTGTAGATTGTTGACTATTTAAATTATATACAAGGGAAGACCCAACAGATGAAATATTTAATAAAGGTTCTATAGAAACCGTTACAGGTCCAGATTGTCTTCCTAGTCGCTTAATCGAGTGGTTGAAATTCCCAGTCAATGTTGCAACCGATGAAGGATCTGTATCTTTAACAATCGAATAATTTCGTGCCAAATGCGCTAAAATCAAATTTGGAAAAACCATTTCCTTGCATGTTGCAATAATTTCTGAAGAGGGTTGCCAAAATGCAGTTCCAACCTCAGGAGTATGAGCAAAAATGGTGTCTTTCAGTCCTACACCTACATCTACTTTGTACATATAATCATCTGAATCACCCGAAGCAGGATACAATCCAGAGCTTTTCATAGCCGTATAGCCATTCAATTCTACCATATGGTTTGTATAATCTTGCAAATAATTGTGATGTGGAGCAAATTCAGCAGTGGTTGTTCCGATAGGAAAGAGTATATCTTCAGCGTAGGTATGAGCATTGAAAGCCATTTCAAAATCGTTATTTTGAACTAACCAGCGCATCGCTTGCGTTTCTGGCTCTGAAAAAGCAGAAGGTCCTCTGTAAGTATCATTACTTGGCGTTGCGCTTGTACCTGTTGTTCCCCAACCGTATGAATAATTTCGGTTCAAATCAACTCCATATACTCCCCCACCATTATTTCTTCGGTTTTTTCTCCACATTCCTCCTCCATTTGGATTGGTAGTTTCGTTATAAACATATCCATCCGGATTAATACAAGGAACAAAAAACATTTGAGTATTATTTACCAAATACGTAACCTCATCATTTGTCCCATAATTTTCCAACAAATACCACATATAGAAGATTGTTTCCATTAAACTCATAGGTTCACGGGCATGGTGAATCGCAGTATATAATATTTTAGGCTCTCCTGCTTCGTTTGTTGAAGGGTTGTCTGAAATTTTTACATGATAAATAGGACGATTCTCGTGAGTTACAAAGGTTGAAATTGGCGCCTTGGCAGTTATTAAATTTGGATATTGGGCTGCCATAGCATCCAATTCTGCTAGCATTTCGGCATATTTCAAATATCCCCCCATTGTACCTAAATTGAAATTAGAAGGCGTTGCTGGAGAAAAGATAGATGAGCCTCCACCCGATCCACCACTGCAAGTCGCATTTTTCAATATTTGATTTGGATCTTTACTAGGATTATTTAATATTTCCACATAATAAGCCTCTACATCTGCAATTAATATTTCATGATCAAACCCATATTGTTTCATGATTTCAATTTCTTGCTTCGAAAAATCGGATATAAAATACATTCCCTCTTTTCGAATTCCATGATCTACAGCAACTCCTAATTCCCCCAGTCTATACAAGTCCTCATTGTCTCCAAAGACCTTTACCCGGGAATAATTTTGAGCTAAAATAGATGTGAAAGAAAATACACCAATAAGAAGTGCAAATACAGTTTTCATAGTTTATAGTTTAGGTAGCTAAAGTATAAAAAATGATTCAGATTATTTAATTTTTATTCAGAAAATAATGCTAAATAAACCTCGCGTTGAGCGTTTACCGAATACCGAGATTCTATCGTTTGTTTTCCACTCTTTCCTAATCGCTTGCGCTGTTCCTCATCCGATAAAAGTAATTCTAAAGCTGATTGCCATTCTTCTTTTGAACTTGCAATTAACCCATTTGAATTATGTTGCACAATATCGGTATTCACACCTACCGGGGACATAACAGTCGGAATCCCTAAAGACATGTATTGCAATCCCTTAAATCCACATTTACCAGCCGACCATTGATCCTCGACAAGAGGCATTATTCCAATTGAAAAATTCAATAAATCATTAATTTCTGTTTCTTTCTTCCAAGGAATAAATTCCAAATTTGGGAAATGAAATGCCGGTTTTTCATTTGAAATAATCTGTATCGTATAGGAATATTTAGTATTCAAGTATTCAAAAACCGGAATCAAATCATCCAAATACCGCATGGTTGTATGTGTTCCCGTCCATCCAATTACTAATTTTTCAGGTGTATAATCCGTATTTCCCGAATGATAATTTTCCGTATCAATGGTAGTGGGGATGATTATAACGTTTGGATTATATTGTCGAGCATAATCAGCTAAAAACTGGTTCCCTGCTGATATTTGATAGGCCCATTTCATACAGTATTTAACCTTCCAATATGCTTTTAATCGATGAAAGCGTGCATTTGTCTCACTATAATTAGGTAACCAAATAGCATCATCGAAATCATAGATATATTTTTTTCGAAATACCTTTGAAATAAGCCATTCAAAAATTGGAGGCCCTAAATGAGATGCTTCTCGATGAATAAAAATATAATCAGCCTTGTGTAAATTTAACAATAGAGAAAAACGTTGGAAAAAACTTTTAACCACCCCTAGTATTTTTGAACCTACCTTTCCCTTACTGTACAGGGTTTTCCATGTGCGTTGATCTAAAAAAGGAAATAGTCTTACATCAAACCCTTCCTTCTCCAAAAAAGAAAAATACTGTTCAAAACGAAATCGTTGTGAAGGAGCCGAATTATAGGGATAAGGTGCTATAAAGAATATTCGTTTTTTCTGCATGGACGAAAGTTAATTGGCTATTTTTTCATAGACCTTCAAATACCTACTTACACCGGTTTCTAATCCATAAAATTCAACTGCACCTTGTTGCGCAAGGGATTGATTAAACGGAATCATATCCCAATTAATTTCTGAGAAAACGGCTTTAGTAAGATCATTGAGGACAATACCGGCTTGGTAGCTTTCAATCACCATGTCCGTATCACCTACTCCTGCATTGCAAATAATTGGTATACCCATTGACATTAATTCTCCTTGCTTCGTGGGTGAAGATGCTTTTTTAGAATAAGTTGGACGTATAAAGAAAATAGAGGCTTGAAATAAACTAATAAACGCGGATACATCCTTATGTGTGGCAGACTGAATTCGAATTGAGGAACGCGAAACTCCAATCTTATCCGCTTGTTCCATAATAAAATCAGCATTATCACCGGAAACAATTAAAAAAAGTGCATCGGGCTTTTTAGTTAAAAGTGCAGCAAATGCTTGAAGCATTTCATCTAACATATACCATGTTCCAATTGACCCAACATATCCTAACACAAACTGATTAGCAGTAATTTTCAATTTTGACGACAACTCTTGTTTTTGAGTATCCTGAATTTGTTTAGGATCAAATTTGGATAAATCTGCACAACATGGTATTACTTCGATTTTTTTGGTGAATCCTTCAAATCCAGACCACGAACAAATTTCATTTTTACCATTGAATGTTAGGGAAATTATATGATCTGATTCTTGAAAAAATTGCTTTTCCTTCCGTTTGAAAAAGTTATAAACCCGTCGAAAAATAGGGTTTGAAAGAGACCAAATTTTTCCGTCCACGCGCTCATCAGCCCAAAATCCACGCATATCAAAAAGGAATTTAACCCCTTTTTTCCTTTTCATTTCTAATCCAACCAATGCAGCCAAATAACTTCTACAATGGGTGAGAATAAAGGAATACTTTTTATGCAAGCTAAACGCAAGTTTCTTCATTCTCCAAACATCATACAGGGTTGATAGAAGCGGAGGTTTTTTAGTATACGTTAAAGGATGCCAACTAACATTGTTTTCATCACATAGTCGTTGAATATGATCTTTGAGCTGTTCAAACTTTTCCGATTTTTCAAAACTGATTAAATGAAACGAATATCCTTTTTGGGATAAACCAAAAATATAAGGTAGTACCTGAGATTGACCCAATGGATCTGTCATTCCATCATAGGAAATATACAGTACGTGCTTCTTTATTTCATCCATCGTTCGTACCACATTTGGAACATCAATATATACCACAACTTAAAATCATATTCTGACTTTCCGGAAAAAAAAGCAGTTTTCAACCGATTGACAGCCTCCCAATTGAATAATCCTTGCTCTTTAATCGATTTTTCATTGATGTAGGAATTTACCATATCCTTCAATTCATTATTCATCCAAGCAGCTAGCGGAATAGCAAATCCCATTTTTGGACGATCCATTTTTTCTTTTGGAATATACTTGTGTACAATTTCTCGAACAATGTGTTTTTTTATCCCATTATGGTATTTAAAATCATCGGGTAATTGAGCTGCGTAGTCAATAACACGGTGATCCAGAAAAGGCTCTCTCCCTTCCAAACTTGCAGTCATTGTTGCGCGATCAACCTTTTGTAAAATATCATCAACCAAATAAGTTTGATAATCAACGGCCATCATATAGGAAAGAGGTGTAAAAGAATCACTTTCCATTTCTTTGGATGTATAGGCTGTTTTTAGATTCTCTGGTTCAAAAGCAAGCAATTCTGCCAATTGATTAGCAGTATGTTGTTGACTCAAGCTTAACATCATTTGTTCGGAAGAAGGATCTCGCAAAAGTGACTTCAATTTTTCATACCTATTCGGAAAATTATATTTGTTTTTCAAAACAGGAATGCGATTAGCGGGAACAAAATTCATGAATTCAGCCATCGCTTTCCGAGCAAAACCGGGAATCGATTGTAATTTTTTACCATACCTCATAAGGTAATCGTATCTATTATATCCAGCAAAAACCTCATCGCCAGCATCCGCACTCAGCGCCACTGTGACTTGTTTACGAGCCATAATGCTCACTAAGGTTGTTGGAATAGCGCTGCTATCGGCAAAAGGCTCATCGTAATAGTAGGGTAAATCAGGGATCAAATCCAACGCTTCTTTTTGTGTACATTCGATTTCTGTATGATCTGTACCCAGTAAATCGGCAGTTTGTCTCGCATATGCTGCTTCATTCAGTCCAATATCTGGAACGGAAATAGTAAATGTTTTTAATTTTTCTGTGCGATCTTTTTGCAGTAAGGCAGTTACCGCTGTACTATCATATCCTCCACTAAGAAAAACACCTACCGGAACATCCGCTACCATTCTATAATTACAGGCAGATGATAATAAATCTTCTGTTTCTTGTTTAGCCGTTTGAAAATCGATGTTAAATTTTGGTTTGTTGTAAGCATCGTATACATTCCAATATTGCATTTGATTTTCTGGCAAAAACCAATCAGTAATATTATTTTCGGAAAGTGAAAAAGAAATGGTGTGGCCTGGTTTTAATTTGAAGCAATCGTTAAAAATACAATGTGGGGTTGGCACATTTCCATATTGCATAAAAGCAGCAACAGCATTTTTATTTAATTGCTTTTTGAAATCTGGGTGATGATGAAACGATTTCAGTTCGGATGAAAAAAGAAACAACCCATCTTTAAAGTAATAAAAAAATGGTTTTATTCCAGCGCGATCTCTAACACAAAAAACAGTGTTCTTTTTTGTATCATAAATCACAAAAGCAAACATACCAATAAAACGATCAATGCATTTTTCTCCCCATTGGGCATAGCTATGAATAATTACTTCCGTATCAGAGTTACCATGGAATGTATGTCCAAGAGAAATTAGTTCCTGCTTAATCGCGGCGTAATTATAAACCTCACCGTTGAAACAAATCCACCATTCTTGAAATTGCATGGGTTGTTTTCCATGATTTGATAAATCAATAATAGAAAGCCTGCGGTGACCAAATCCTACTTGGGAAAAAGGATTTTCTAATAATTCTAACCCGCTTCCATCAGGACCCCGATGCCGCAACGCATCGGACATATTTTGTAAAATGCCTAAATCAGATTTTTTATTAAAATCTATAAAACCAGAAATTCCGCACATAGTAGTTGAGGTTAACGGTATTACAAAAGTAGTAGGAAAAAGAATGTAATTGCAGACTTATTTTCTCTAATTTTGAATCGTTTATAAATCCAGCCATGAAAAACATCGATTTTTCGATTGTACTGTATAATGACCACACCAATAAATTAACCTTTTTTACGGGGTTGGATATATTGATGTTATTGCTATGGCTAACCATAATTCTTATAACGGCGAGTTGGATAAAAACAAAAAACTCTAATAAGGTTCATTACACTTATTTTATGAGAAACCTATATTTTAAAATGGGATTCTCATTTGTTTTTGCTTTTTATTATATCTTTTTTATTCACGGAGGTGATACGATCGCTTTTTTTGATACCTCCAGAGTACTCACCAACCTCTTGTTTAAATATCCAGAGTATTTCGTACAAGAATGGTCGACATATTCAACCAATGAGGGTTACATCAATCATTTTACACCCGAAACAGGCTTTCCTCCTGGCTGGATAGCCCGAGAACCGGAAGGATATTTTGTTAGTAAATTGTTTTCGGTTATTAATATTTTCACTGGAAGTAGTTACTTGGCCACTACTGTTTTATCTGCTTTCATCACCTCCTTAGCTTCCTTCAAGTTATATGATTTTATTGTTTCGTTCGGCATTCATGATTATAAAAAGCTTGCTATGTATTTTCTTTTTATTCCCTCTTTAAGTTTTTGGTGCACAGGAGTCTCAAAAGATGCTTTAATCGTAATTTGCTTATATTATTTAATCCCTACAATCTATAATTTATTCACGGGGAAATCAAAAATTAAACTTTGGAATATTCTTGTAATCCTTTTTCTTGGATGGATTCTATTGAATATTCGATCATTTATGATTGCAGCTATTGCCGTACCTTTTATTTTTGCTTTCAATGTTCAACTTGCGAAAAGGGTTTTTAGTAATAAATTCATGCGTGGACTTACGCGAACTTTTATCATCCTTTTAGGATTTGGGTTTATTGGTGTTTATTTTTCAGGAGAAACGGCTCAAAAATACCTCAAGGAGGCGGAGGTTACTCAGCAAGATTTCAAAACAAATAAGACATATACAGGGGCAAAATATGATTTAGGTGAGGTAAGTTATACTCCAACTGGATTATTGAAGGCTATGCCTCTATCTATTTTTACAGGGATTTATAGGCCATTTCCTTGGGAAGCGTTATCTCCTGGATTATTGATTAACGGAATTGAATGTCTATTTTTAGTCTATCTTACCTTTATTTTTCTATTCAGAAATTTGGGTAAAAAGATCTCAAAAATTAGAAATTCCGATATTTTAACTTTTGCAATTTACTTTGTAATAATTTTTGCATTTATGACCGGTTTTACCTCCATGATTTTTGGGGTATTAGTAAGATTGAGGGCTCCTCTTTTACCCTTCTTTTTACTCATTCTAACAATAACACCCCAGAAAGAAAGCGAAGAGGAAGAAGTGATTTTAGAACCTTCTGAATAGAAAATCAGCTATGATGATAGGGTTCTCCCTTTCGAATTGTTAAGGCACGATACAATTGCTCTAAAAATATCATTCGAACCATTTGATGAGAAAAAGTCATTTTTGACAAACTAACTTTATTATTTGCTCGCTGGTAAACTTCCTCAGAAAAACCATAAGGTCCTCCAATTACAAAAACAAGGTCTTTGCTTGAATGTAAAAAAGAAAAGTCCAGGAATTGTGCAAAATCAACAGATGAAAAATGTTTCCCGTTCTCATCCAATAATATAAGATCTTGATTAGGTGTGAGCTGTTTTAAGATTAATTTACCTTCCTCGGATTTAATTTGCTCAGCGGTTAAATTTTTTACATTTTTCAAGTCTGGGAGATCGATTCTTTCAAATGGAATATAGTGTTTAAGCCGATTCTGGTAATTTAATTCTCCTTCTTTCAAAAAAGACTCTACCGTTTTTCCGACGCAAATAAATTTAATTTTCATGAATGAAAAGTTTGTTCAATTTTATCTGCTAATACAGCGCTTAACTTATAATAACTCTCTTCTGTCCAACCTGCTACGTGCGGAGAAAAAAGTACGTTTTGTTGTTGAAACAAAAAATTCAAATCATCGGGCAGGGTGGTATGAAAAAAAGAAGAAAAATCACTGGGTTCATATTCTAATACATCCAAACATGCTCCAAGCACTTTTCCCGATTGGATGCCTTCAACAAGCGATTGAGTATGAACAATTTTTCCCCTCGCCAGATTCAATAAGAAAAATGGCTGGTGAAACTGATTGATAAATTGAGTGTTAAAAAGTTGATGAGTTTCATTGGTCAGAGGAACATGAAAACTTAGCACCTCAGCATGTTTAAATATTTCTTCTAGGGATGATTCCCTCACATTTTTATTTGAAAAGTCCTTTTTATATTTATCATACGCCAAAACGCTGCAATCAAACCCTTCAAGTTTTTTTGCAAAAGCACTGCCATTGTTTCCATATCCTATTAATCCTATTGTCTTTCCATCTAATTCAATTCCTCGATTGTCATCTCGGTTCCATATTCCATTTCTTACTTCTCGATCTCCTTTGTTTAAACGATTAAACAAGCTTAGCAACATTCCCAAACCGTGTTCCGCTACAGCATTTCTATTACCTTCTGGAGAATTGAACACAGCAATATTGTTTTGATTGCAGTAATCTACCTCTATATTTTCAAGTCCAGAACCGGAACGAGCAATAAATCCAAGATTAAAACAATCACTTAAAAAATCTTTGTTTAATTTGTATTTAGCACGGATTACTATACCGAATGCATCTTTTATTGAAGCCTTCACTTCTTCCTTATTGTAATTGGTAGCATCCTCACAAATATAACCTAGGTCGATAAGGCGCTCACTTAAAATAGGATGAACAACATCAATGAAAACTACCTTTTTCACACATCAAATTTGATAAAGTAACATACCAACCGTAAAATAGATAAACAATCCAAGTACATCGTTTAAGGTAGTAATAAAAGGTCCTGTTGCCAATGCCGGATCGATATTATTCTTATGCAACAACAAAGGAATCAACGTTCCAATAATTGCGGCAAATACTACTACAACGAACAAGGAAATACTAACTACAAACCCTAATGTTGAACTAGCGAAAACAAAAGCAATACCATAAATCAAGACGGAAAGCAATACGCCATTCATCAATCCAACAAGCCCTTCCTTCAATAATTTTTGCATGATTGATCCTATTTGGTCATTTCCTTTTGCTAAGGATTGAACCACAATTGCCGAAGATTGAACACCCACATTTCCACCTGTAGCTGTAATTAGTGGAATAAAAAATGCTAAAGAAGGAACTAAGGTGATCCCATTTTCATATTGGGAAATTACCTGAGCACTAAAAATTCCTCCCACCATACCGATTAATAACCAAGGCAAACGTGCACGAGAAATCCGCCATACACTTGCATTTGACTCAATACGTTCAGAAATACCGGATGCCAATTGAAAATCTTTATCCGCTTCTTCTTTGATGATATCCACCACATCATCCAAGGTAATGCGGCCGACCAATTTGTTTTGAAAATCCACTACCGGAATGGCAACAAGATCATATTTTTCCATGATTTTTGCTACCTCTTCATCGGAGTCACTTGTTTTTACAGAAATGATATTTTTCGATTGAAATATTTCTGAAATTTGAGTTTTTGGGCTAGCAAAAAGTAAACGTTTCAAAGACAATAAACCTACTAGTTTATTCAATTCATCCACCACATAAATGTTATATACTTTTTCTACATCTTCTGCTTGTCTTCTCAACTCAACAATGGCACGATCAACTGTCCATGTCATATTGGCCTGAATGAACTCCTTTTGCATTAATCCACCCGCTGTATTCTCATCGTAATTTAATAGATCAACAATATCTTCAGCAGCCTCATCATCTTCCATTTGGGAGATTACTTCATGAATTTGCTCATCAGATAATTCACCTAAGATATCCGCAGCATCATCCGAATCAAGGTTTTCTAATTGGTCTGCAATTTCTTTAGTTGTAAGAGATGCTAAAAATCGATCCCGCACATCCTCGTCCAATTCCATCAGAATATCAGCCTGGGTATCTTCATCTACTAAAAAATAGATAAACTTAGCTTCATCATTTGTCAATTGATCTAAAATCTCCGCAATATCCGCGTAATGAAGTTCCAACACATTTTCTTGAAACCAAAGCGTATCTTGTTCGACATATTTTTGTCGAAGTATTTCAATAAATTCTTTGGTAAGTGTAAACCTCATTTATTTCCTTTTAACTCAGTGTTCGGATTCTACGTTACAAAAGTAATGCGATTCAATCAAAACACACAATTAATCTATACGCTGTTTTTATGAATAAGGTTATTATGTAACTTTGTACACACGTTTTTGTTTTACCCTTTTAGTTGAAAATTTATGAAAATTTTAGTTTTTTTCCTGTTAACCGCATTATTCTCGATTCTTACGCTTACTTCTTGCAAAGAGGATAAGACGCCTGCTAAAAAAAACAAGGTGATGATTGATCCAGAAAAACAAAGTGAATTTGATAATTTAGTTTCTGCCATGGATGCATCATCACCAACCGATTCAACTTCCTCCTTGCGATTTGAAAATGAAGAATACATGAAAAAGCAATTGCATTTGTATTTGTATGAGAATATTTCAAGTACTAAATGGGTGTATGAAGAAGAAAAAAAGAATGGAAAAAAACGGATAGTGCGCTTCTATTTCAATAATGGTAAGTTATTTCATTCAAAAGAAATCACATTTGAAGAGGAGCATATTTTTGAAACAAATTCATATTATAACGAGAAAATGGAGGGAATTTACTCAAGTAGCAGGTCATCCAATTCCTATGAAGAATTAAATAAAGCTGCCTTAAAACCATGCGATTTTGTTGAACATAACTTTAAAGAATGTATGGATATTAAGGATGCCAAAGGAACCTATGCCACAAAATTTGTTGAGTTAATCCATTTTGAAGGAATCGATTTTTTGCGTGTGGGTAAGAAATCGGCGGATGGACTTTGGTCTGATATTATCATTCCTGAAATGACCGACTCCATTAGAAATTTGGAAAAAGTGAAAACCAATGTTGGTAAGAATCTTACACTTAGCTTCAGTCTAAAAAATAAAAATGGATTTGATTTTCAACGATTAGAGTCTCTTTCTTATTAGTTAACCTAACTTTTATATTTTTTTAAGCTTCAGTTTGAACTTAAAAGCATAGCTTCGTGTTTTGTAAATTTGTACTATGCAATTCAAGTTATTTCCTATTTTCTTTGTTTCCTTATTTCTTGGGGTTTTTATCCCTAACATAAGTGCTCAAAAAATGAATGTTACCGGACGTGTTTTTGACTCGACTGGAATTAATCCTATCGAAAAAGCATCGGTTCTTGCCGTACGATTCAAAGACTCATTATTACTTGGTTTTACCCGGACAGATGTGACGGGTAATTTTCGGCTAAATAGTTTTCCACCTGATTCATTTACGCTAATCATTGAATATAAGGGATATGATGAAAAAAGCTATTTTATTTTTGGGAACAATTCCAATAATGAAATAACGATTCCTTCTATTAAACTTTCAGCCAAATCTAAGGATTTAGAAGAAATCGTGATATTTTCTAACAAGAGTGCCATTTTTTACCGAGGAGATACGCTAGTTTATGCAGCAGATTCGTTTAAAGTGAATGAAAATGCAGTAGTAGAAGATCTCTTGAAAAAACTACCTGGTATAAAAGTAGATGATAATGGAAAAATTTCTTCCCAAGGAAAAGACATCAGCAAAGTACTGGTAGATGGGGATGAGTTTTTCGGCACAGACCCTACAATTGCTACCAAAAATTTAGGCGCGAAAGGTGTTGAATCTGTTCAAATTTATGAGAAAGACAACGAAAATGCAAAGGCGGGAGAGGATGAAAAGATTCAAGTTTTAGATCTTAAACTGAAGGATTCAGCTAAAAAAGGATATTTTGGGAAGGTTTCAGGAGCCAGTGACTTTGGAGTATTTGAAGAAACCGCATTTTATGAGGGGGAGCTATTATTTAATAAATTTAGTGGAAAGCAAAAATTGTCCGTCTTTCTATTAACCTCCAATACTCCAAAATCCAATTTTAAATTTGGAGACATGAATAAATTTGGTTTGGAAAATGAGCGAAACAATAGTGGAATGTCTATGTGGAATCAAAATGGACAGAACAACACAAGTGGTGTTCCAAGAACATTAAAAACGGGTATATATTTTTCGGATAAGTTCGGAAAAACGGGTAAAATTGGTTTCAATTATTCTTATTATGAAAGTAAACTTGCGGCTTATTCAAGTAGTTTGTCCCAGTATTTTCTTGCTGATTCTAGTTATTTCACGAAAGATTCGCTTCAAAATAATTCAATTAATAAATCTCATAAGATAAACCTTACACTATCAACTAACCTAGATTCACTTACTTATTTGGAAATCAAACCTGGAGTTACCTTTGATAATGCTACAACAGAAAACCAAACTGCAACCAGTTTCTTAAGTGAAACAAATGAAAAATCATTAAGCACTCTAATAAATAATAATAATGATTCCAAAGGTATATCCTCCAATTCAGAGGCAATTCTTCGCAGAAAATTTAAAAAACCCAAACGTGAACTTGAATTAAAATACTTATTAGTTGCCTCCAATAACCAAACGGATGGTACACTATATAATTCTTCCATTTATTATCAAACACCAGATACTACTTTAATTAATCAAACAAAAATTAACGATAACTCTTCAACCAATCAATTCGGAATTGTTACATATACAGAGCCTTTGTCCAAGAAAGTAAAACTCCAATTTGAGTATTTGTATGAAAATGGATTCATGAAACAAAATCGAAAAACATACGATGGATCTTTGGGTGGTGCTGAAATAGCTAATTTATCGAATACATTCAACAACATTCGTCAACAACACAGAGGAACAGCCATTGGAATTTTTGAAAACCGCAAACATGCCATTACTGGTGGAATTGGGTTTAGAAATATTGATATTCAAAACAGAAATTTGGTTTCCAATGTTACGATCCCTCAAAACTTCAATAACTTCCTACCGCAATTTAGTTATCAATTTAAACCGAGTATCAGTAAAAGACTTAGTTTAGTGTACACCACTAATTCTGCACAGCCTTCGATCAATGAACTTCAACCCGTACAGGACAACTCCAATCCAAACAGAATCCAAGAAGGAAATCCAGACTTAAAACCAAACTATGTACACATGTTGAGATTCAATTTCAATACCTGGTCTGCTATGTCTGGTAAGTATATTTGGAGTGGATTAACCGCCAGTCTTACAAATAATGCTTTTGCCAATTCAACTACCTATGATCCATTTGGAAGAACGGTATCAAAAACAGAAAATGTGAATGGAAATATGTTCGTTACTGTTTTTGCAGGTGCTGGTTACCCTTTATTCAAAAGGAAATTAGAAATTGCTCCAAATATGAACGCCACATATAATAAATATACGAACTTCATAAACAACCAAGAAAATATTACCCAAAACACTAGCATTTCAGGAGGAATTGATTTTGAAATAAATTTAGATTCAATAGAAATAAATTTTGGAAACAATTTTAGTTACACGAGTCCTGTGAGCTCCCTTTCTTCTGTTTCTAATACGCCATATACTTCTCAAACCTATTCTATGGATATCAATTGGCAGCTTCCGTTTCATATCAAATTTAAAGCTGAAGCAGATTATACTATCAATTCGAGACGTGCCCAAGGATTCAATCGAAATATATTCATCATCAATACAGAAATTAGTAAGGCATTTACAAAAACAGAAAATTTCATTGTGGGAATTTCCGGTAATGATTTATTGAATCAAAATCTCAACCTACAACGACAAGTAAACGGTAACGTAATCACGGATAATTACACGAAAATAATTTCTCGTTATTTTTTACTTCGTTTGACCTATAAATTTAACAATAATAAAACCAAAGAAGATGAATTCAAAGGGTGGCATTAAACTGACTTTTTTATTGTTTTTCATTGCTTGGTTAAACCAATCATTTGGTCAACAAGTTATTACTCATGGTAAAATTGTGTTTGAACGTAGAACAAACCTAGAAAAACGATACAAGGATGGGCGCATGAAGCGGATGATCAACGAAACCAATAAAATAAAAATGGAATCTTTTTCCTTCTATTTTAACGATACGATCTCCGTTTTTAAACCTATTTTGAGTAATGAGGAAGACCCAATGGGTTGGATGACAAGTAAAAACAGTTATTATCAACAACTTAGTAAAAACAGTCAATTGATCGTTTTTAATCTATTTGGACAAAACATTTACATCAAAGATTCGCTTCCAAATCGAAATTGGAAAATCACTGAAAATAAGCGGACAATTTGCGGGTACGAATGTAGAAAAGCCATCTATCAAAAAAATGATTCTACACGCATATATGCTTGGTATACTACCGCACTGGTTCCATCCGTTGGACCAGAAGGATTTTGTGGATTGCCTGGAACCATTTTAGGAGTAGCAACTGAAGATGGAGGAATCATTTATTTTGCAAAATCCGTTGATGTCATTCTAGCGAAAAAAGAAGATTTAGTACTAGAAATTGGGAAGAATAAAACCCTAACTCTGGCTGAATTAAAAAAGAAAATAGAAACAGAAATGAGTAATTCATCTTGGGGAAAGGGCATGAACTTTTTTGAAGATTTATTTAGGTGGTTGTAATACTATCTTCATTTATTGATAGATTTATTGTACTTTTGAGCTAACATTTAATAATCATTATGAAATTAGGTTGGGTTGAAATCGTTTTAATATTAGCAGTGGTTCTTTTATTATTTGGTGGTAAAAAAATTCCTGAACTCATGAAAGGTCTTGGTAAAGGTATCCGTGAATTTAAGGATGCTTCAAAAGGCGAAGATTCTTCAAATAAGGAAGTTCCATCGGAAGAAAAATAATATGTATACCTCTATTGCTGACATTCAGAAAGCATTGCTGTCTGGAACATCTTCTTTGGATATAACCCATTATTTTCTTAATAAAATTGATTCTTCTAAACATCTGAATGCATTTTTAGAAGTTTTTACCGAATCTGCGCTAGCACAAGCTAAACGTGTCGATGAAAAAATCAAACTCGGTACACAAGGTAAATTAGCGGGTATTGTTATAGGTATAAAAGATAACATTTGCTACGAAAACCATAAAGTTTCTGCAAGTTCTAAAATCTTAGAAGGTTTTGAATCGCTATATACTGCTACTTCCTTACAACGATTAATTAATGAAGACGCTATTATCATCGGACGACTTAATTGTGACGAGTTTGCCATGGGTAGTTCCAATGAGAATAGTGCATTCGGGCCCGTTTTAAATGCAAAAGACACCACAAAAGTGCCTGGTGGATCCTCAGGAGGTTCAGCTGTTGCAGTACAAGCCGGATTGTGTGTTGCATCTTTAGGTTCAGATACAGGTGGTTCTATTAGACAGCCGGCATCATTTACAGGTACATACGGATTAAAACCCACCTATGGTTCAATCAGCCGATATGGTCTAATTGCTTATGCTTCATCTTTCGATCAAATTGGTGTTTTTACTAGTTCATTGGAAGATTGTGCTGTTATTTACGGTGTCATGGCTGGACCTGATGAATTTGATTCAACCTGTTTACAGCATAAAAATGAAATTACATCGATTCACGCACCTGAAAAAAAATTGACCTTTGCTGTTTTTAATGAGTATCTAAATGCAGAAGGAATGAATAGTGAAGTGAAGGATTTTTTAGTTTCTTCTATTAAAAAACTAGAAGCAGATGGACATTCCATTGTTTATGAATCTTTTCCATATCTGGATGTACTCGTACCTTTATACTATGTTTTAACAACTGCGGAAGCCTCTTCTAACCTTTCTCGTTTTGATGGTGTTCATTATGGTTATCGCAATCCAGACTCAATTGGTGTAGAACAAACCTATGTAAAATCAAGATCAACCGGTTTTGGTAAAGAAGTGAAACGTAGAATTATGGCCGGAAGCTTTGTTCTTTCTCATGGATATTATGATGCTTATTACACCAAAGCACAAAAAGTAAGACAATTAGTTAAGCAAAAAACGGATGAAATACTCAAACAATGTGATGCTATTCTAATGCCAACGACTCCTGATGTTGCCTTTGACTTAGCATCTGTTAGTGATCCGCTTCAAATGTATTTACAAGATATATTTACTGTTCATGCCAATATCAGTGGAAACCCAGCCATATCTTTACCTTTTGGCGTACACTCATCAGGCCTTCCTTTTGGAATTCAGCTCATGACTCAACGTGAAGATGAACAAAATTTGTTAAACACATCCAAGTTACTTGAAAAATTGTTAAAATAAAGAACCTTTTGGCTCGGTTTTCGTAATTTCATACTTATTGAACGCGGTAAAAATTTACATCCGCCTAAAATATTTTTTATGAAATTACACTTTCTCCTGTTTTACATTTCGCTTGTATTTATTCCAATTACTTTTGGTCAAACAAAAAAACACCTTATCAAACCAGGTGATTCACTAGACAAAGTTGCATTTATCAATACTGTGGAGCAAAGTCTCAAATTTTATTTAGCTGAAATGGCGAATAAATATACATCAACCGAATTAGCTGAAAAATTAAATTATGAATCTTCGACTATTCCAACTTTCAGTGATGAAATTTATTGTGAAAGGCTAGAAGCACTAAACGACATGAGTCCTTTTCACTTAGACTGTAATCCAACCACCTTATCAGTAATAAAAAATTGGGGCGAAAAAAAACGGTCTTTCATCAAAATAGTAATGGGAAGATCAGGATTGTATTTTCCCATGTATGAAGCGAAACTTGCTGAATATGGTTTACCTATAGAATTAAAATACTTGTCCGTGATTGAAAGTGGTCTTAGACCTCAAGTAAAATCAAAGGCAGGGGCATGTGGATTATGGCAATTTATGTATGGAACTGGGCAATACTACGGGCTTAAAGAAAATTCCTATATCGATGAACGCATGGATCCTGAAAAAGAAACGGATGCGGCCTGTCGTTTTCTGAAACAATTGTATGATATTTATGGCGATTGGAATTTAGCTCTTGCAGCTTATAATGCTGGTCCTGGTACGGTTAATAAAGCAATAAGAAGATCAGGTAACTTGAAAACTTATTGGGAGGTACGCCCCTATTTACCAACTGAAACACAAGGATATGTTCCGGCATTCATCGCTGCAGCCTATTACATGAACTACTATAACGAACATAATATTAAACCTGCAGAAGTAAAAACCAATTTTTATACGCTTGATACGATTTGTTTGACCAAAGCCGTACATATGGCAACGATTTCCAAATTAATGGATTGGAATTTAGAAGTTATTAAAGAAATCAACCCAATCTATAAAACAGCATATATTCCGAAAGCAAATCCAGGAAGTTGTCTATACGGACCATCCGAAATTATTAGCAAATTAGCCGGATTAGAAGACAGTTTATATGCGCTTGAAGAATCCATTTATTTTCCAAAAAAACCAGATCCTATTCCTGTAGTTGATACAACCATACAGAAAACAGACTCTTCCCTTGCAACGATCAACTCTATAAAGCATAGCGTAAAAATGGGGGAAACAGTTAAAACTATTTCGATTAAATACAACGTAACTGTGGAAGAATTAATGGCTTGGAATTCACTTTCAACCGCAACTCTTGCTGTAGGTCAAGAATTAGTTATTCAACAAAAATCTGCTCCAAAAACAAATACGGTAACCCCAAACAATACAACACCGCCAAGAGTTACTCAAACACCGCCAAAACAAACTAATCAAACAACAATAACAAATCCACAACAAAACAAAAAACCAGTTGAAACTAAAAAATATTACTTTGTAAAAAAGGGAGATACTTTTACTCGAATAGCGGTAAATAGTGGCTTAAGCGTACAACAACTGAAAAATTTAAACCCGGGAGTCAACGCTGGATCTATATATGTTGGTCAAAAAATTAGAATCAAATAAAATGAAATACATTGTTTTACTTTTTGTTGTTTGGGTCGGCTTTTCGAGCTGTGAAACGGTTACAAAAAAATATGGAGCCAAAGGCTTGATGGTTACTGGAAAAACTGGCGAAATATTGGTGGTTTGCGACAAAAGCTTGTGGGACTCCGAAATACATGAATTATTAGATTCAAATCTGACCCAGTTTATTATGCCTTATTATCCTGATGTTGCGACCTTTGAATTAATTCATCGCACCCCGGCTAAATTTACAGATGCAATTAAAAGATATAGAAATACGCTTGTAATTACAATTGATAGAAATTTTCAAGGGAAACAGGTTTCAGTCGAAAAGAAATACCATGTGTGGGCGCACGATCAATTATTAATTGAAATAACGGCAAAAGACTACAACCAGCTCGTTGATTTTTGTAAAAATGGAATGCCTGGAGTACATGATGCATTTGATTATTATGATTGGAAAAGAATTTTAAATCAATTTAAATCTAATAATAATGGTGTTATTACAACACCCATCGAAAAGAACTTTGGTATATCGCTCAAACTTCCTGAAGGAACCAAAAATGTTTGGAAAAGAGATAATTTCTATCGCTTGGAATTCCCTTCCGGATCTAAGCCAATTGAATTTGCAGGAACAGGCACTCAGGATCCAGGAACCATTTTTTCCGGTCTACTCATTTACCAATATGACTTTAAGGATTCTTCTCAATTCCGACTAGAACAACTGTTAAAAGACCGAGATACCATGTTAAGGTACAATGTTCCCCACCAAGTAGAAGATATGTACATGGGAACTCAATATCAAAAAGAGATTTTCCCCATGATAATAAGTACTAAAAATGCAAGCGGAAAAATTTCAGGATTTGATATGAGGGGAATGTTTCAATTTCAACATCGTACGTTGAAAGGAACAGGAGGTGCTTTTTGGGCTTTCCATTTTATACACCCAAAAAGAAAGAAAATAATTTGTATCAGTGGCTACGTAGATGCACCTTCTACAACTAGTTGGACTCATTCACTAAGAGAGGTGCAAGCAGTGATTAGAAGTGTTGAATTGATTGATTAAAATGAATCAAATTTCAGCGGTTGTAATTACATTTAATGAAGAGCGTAATATCAAACGTTGCATTAAATCATTAATTCCTGTTATGGATGAAATAATCATCATTGATTCTTTTTCTACCGATCGAACAAAAGAAATCTGCTTGGAATATCCAGTAATTTTTAGGGAAAAAATATGGCAAGGATATTCAGAAGCCAAAAACTACGGAAATTCAATTGCATCCCATGATTTTATTTTTTCAATTGATGCCGATGAAAGTATATCCGAATCGCTTCAAAAAGAACTTATTTCGTTAAAAGAAAAAGGAATTCAAGGTAATTTTTCGGTTAATCGATTAAC
Source organism: uncultured Lishizhenia sp. (assembly GCA_964612725.1). GTDB lineage: Bacteria > Bacteroidota > Bacteroidia > Flavobacteriales_D > Crocinitomicaceae > UBA952. The sequence goes on from CAZTFG010000017.1 coordinate 31,848, forward strand.
AAATTACTGCTCAAAATGGATATACCATAGTGGGTGGTTTCCGGATTGGAAAACTCGACTATTTTCAAAAAATAATAGTTTTTGGAATGATGCCATCGTTCATGAGGAATTAATACATCAAACACCAGTAGAAACTATCCAATTACAAGGGTTATTATACCACTACTCCTATTATTCGCACCAACAACATAGAGAGAAAGCAGATTCATATTCAATTCTTACCGCAAAAAAATACTTCAACCAAAATAAAAAAGTAACTATTTTAAGTCCCT
>CAZTFG010000018.1:0-8193 GCA_964612725.1 uncultured Lishizhenia sp.
CATTGATTATAAATCATCCCTAAAATTCTTCTCAAAAGGGAAATAGAAATGAATAACAAAGAATAAAATGATAAAGATAAATAACTTACATGCTTCAATAGACGGTAAGAAAATTCTGAAAGGATTAAATTTAACTGTTAATGCCGGAGAAGTACATGCCATTATGGGACCAAATGGTGCTGGAAAGAGTACATTATCAAGCGTGCTAGCTGGACGAGAGGATTATGAAGTAGCTGAAGGTACTGTAGATTTTGACGGAATTGATTTGTTGGAGCTTTCAACTGAAGATCGTGCAAGAGAAGGATTGTTTTTGGCGTTTCAATACCCCATTGAAATACCAGGTGTTTCTAATGTAAACTTCCTAAGAACCGCAATGAATGAAATTAGAGAATATAAAGGGTTAGATCCTATTTCTGCTAAAGATTTTATGACGATGGTTCGCGAAAAATCTGTCTTAGTTGAATTGGATAGTAAATTAGCTTCTCGTGCCGTGAATGAAGGTTTTTCAGGGGGAGAAAAAAAACGAAATGAGATTTTCCAAATGGCAATGCTTGAACCGAAATTAGCTATTTTGGACGAAACAGATTCTGGATTGGATATCGATGCATTGCGTATTGTAGCAAATGGAGTGAATCAACTAAAATCTGCACAAAACGCAACAATTGTGATTACACATTATCAAAGACTACTGGATTACATTGTTCCTGATTTTGTTCATGTGCTTTTTGATGGGCGCATTGTGAAAACAGGTACAAAGGAATTAGCGCTCGAATTGGAAGAAAAAGGATACGATTGGATTAAAGATGAATTCTCAACAGTTGGATGAAATGGAAATGCCTACACAGACTTCTAAATTAAATCAATTCAGGACAAATTTTACGGAAGGGAACCTTTCAATTGATCCTAGTTTACTTATCCTTTCACGAAGTGTGTTGGATAATTCTGATTTTCCAACTACGCGAAACGAATCATGGAAATATACGCGTTTATCCAAGTTAAGTCAGTTATCTTTAAGCACTTCAAGTAACATAACATCACCTGTATTAGCTCCGTTAAGTTCTCCATATAAATTTATGTTTGTTAATGGAAATATGGTTGAATTCCCTGTAATTCAAGGAGTAAGTATTTCAAAATTGAGTGATTGTTCAGGAAAACAATTGGAATTTGTAGGAAGGGATCTTCGATTAGAAAACGAGGTTTTTCATGCGATGAATACGCTTTATACCCAGGATGGCCTTCTTATTGAAATTGAAGAAAACCAACAGATTGATAACCTAATTCAATTGATTTTTGACACGCAAGAGTCTATGGTTTTCTGTCCAATCAGGATTGTAATTTTAGCTAAAAAAGGATCCAAAGCTCATTTTTTTCAGCATTTCTCAAGTGAAAATTCTTCTTTTACGCTTCCAGTTGTTGAATATTTTGTTGAACAAAATGCACACTTGTATGTGGATAAAATTCAATTGGAAAATGATGAGTCATTTCATGTTTCAACAGATCAAGTGTATCAAGAACGCGATTCTTTTTTTAAAATAAATACCATTACCTTATCAGGTAAATTGGTTCGTAATAATTTGAATATTTTAGTTGACGGTGAAAATTGTGAAACTAATTTAAATGGAACGTATTTATTGGGTGATGGACAAATAGTTGATAATCATACAGTAGTGGATCACCGTAAACCAAATTGCAATTCGAATGAATTATATAAAGGGGTTTTGAATGGTAAATCAATTGGTGTTTTCAATGGAAAAGTATTTGTGCGTCCAGCTGCTCAAAAAATTAATGCTTTTCAGTCAAATGCCAATGTGCTTTTATCCGAGGATGCATCTATGAATTCAAAGCCCGAGCTTGAAATTTATGCCGATGATGTCAAATGTTCTCATGGATCAACAACTGGTCAAATGGACGAAGAGGCTATCTTTTATTTAAAAGCAAGAGGAATTTCAGAAAAGTCAGCTAGGGCATTGTTAACCCAAGCTTTTATTGGTGATGTGTTGAATCAAATTGAGAACAAAGAAATAGTAGATTACGTTCAGTCTAAACTTGTTGAATTACACGATTGGGTAATTTAATTACTAATAATTATCCTACTTTTCAAATTGATTTCTTTCTTACTAGAACCAGATAATTTCTTTTTTTGTTTCTTTTTCTGCATGTTGAAACAGCAAGGACAATCTATTTGGCAGCAAATGTGGCTGTGATTACAGTCCCTATCTGAATATGCCTTCCTGAAACTTCCACCATATGGTCTTTTGGTAGAACAAGAGGCAATAGTGCAGAAAGCAATAATACCAATTAATTTTATTGTCACTATTGAACTGGTAGTGTCAATAACTCATATCTCAACCAATTCAACGCACTTAAAACAGTCATTTGGAGGTTCCTTTCGCGATTATCTCCGAATTGAAATTTCCTTGCTTTTACTCCATTTTTCGTTGCTAATCCAATCCAAACTAATCCCACAGGTTTGTCGGCTGTTCCTCCAAGTGGACCTGCAATCCCAGTTGTAGAAAGACAAATATCCACATCTAATTTTTTCAATCCTTGTTCAGCCATTTGAATTGCAACAATTTCACTAACCGCCCCGTTTTCTATCAGGGTTGCATTTGAAATTCCTAAAATTTCTTCTTTAAGTTTATATGAATAGGTGAGGAGTGAACCTTCAAAATAGTCAGAAGCTCCTGAAACAGAAACAATTTGGTTGGCTAGTAATCCGGATGTGCAACTTTCAACAGTTCCAATTTTAAGGTTATTTTCTCGTAAAAGATTCCCTATTATTTCAGGCAATGTTTCATTTTCATATCCAAAAACTGCTTCAGGCAAGGATTTTTTTACCTCAGATAAATAGTCCTCAACTAGTTGTTTGTCTTTTTCACCATTAGGTGAAGAAATTCTCAATTTAACTATTCCCGGTGAAGGAAGGTAAGCTAAACCTAATCCTTCAGAACGAACCTTAGTCTCCCAATCATTTAGCTGTTCAGCCAAGAAGGATTCGCCAATACCTTGGGTTAAAATTGTTTTATGATACATGGAATTCAACTGAAAACGCTCTTTAACGCGTGGAAAAACTTCCTCAGTCATAATTCCTTTCATTTCATATGGAACGCCAGGAAGAGAAATAACTATTTTACCATTTTTTTCAAACCACATTCCTGCTGCTGTTCCATAGTTATTGGCTAAAATAGTACAGTTTTTTGGTAGTGCTGCTTGTTGAATGTTTGATTCAAGCATGGGTCTTTTTCTGCTTGAAAAATAGTCAGTTATCTTTTTTAATGTTGGCTCATGGATTTCCAATTCTGTTTGAAAAAAACGCGCTAACGTATGTTTCGTTATATCATCTTTTGTTGGTCCTAAACCTCCAGTTATAATAACCATATCTGCTTTATTGATAGAATATTCTACCGATTCAATTATGGAATTGGCATCATCAGAAATGGTTAATCCTTCAATTACTGAACTCCCCATTTTAGACAATTCTTGTCCAATCCAAGCAGCATTCGTATTGATTGTTTGACCAATTAACAACTCATCTCCAATGGATAATATAATCGCTTTCATTTAGATATTTTTTTGAATTTCGCAATGGATTCAATGTGTCCGGTATGAGGAAATTGATCAGCTAATGAAAATTTAAGTAATTCATATCCAGCTTGCATAAGCGTATCTGTATCCCTTGCTTGGGTGGATGGATTGCAGGAGATATAAACAATATTTTCTGCCCCTAAATCGATAACTTTCTGCAATGTTTTTGGCGCAATTCCAGCGCGAGGAGGGTCAAGTATTATAGAAGCAATTTTTCCATTCAATTCAGGTTTTTCTTTGAGGAATTTACCAACATCAGCGGCAAAAAAATCAAGTCCATTCAAATGGTTAACCGCAGCATTACGTTTTGCATCTTCAATTGCTTCAGGAACAATGTCAACTCCAATAACTTTTATACCCGATGATCGTTTTGCTAAAATTTGACCTATTGTTCCGGTTCCGCAAAATAAATCTAATACTACTTTATCTGAATCGATTTTTTCTTCAAATACATAATCTAAAGCACGATTATAAAGAAGTTCTGCACAAGCGGGATTCGTTTGAAAAAAGCTTTCCATGCTAATTTCAAATGATAAATCAACTAATTTTTCAGTTACAACAGGTTTTCCGTAAAGTAATTTATTGTCACCATTTTCAATTTTTGCTCTATCTGCTACATTGTCATTAATGGTATGCTGTATACCGGCAATGCGATCTCCCATTTCACTCAAAAGAAAAGCAACAAATGCATCTCGGTTAAAATTTTCTAATCCTTCTGATGACGTAACGAGGTTGATAAGTAATTGATTTTGATCAAATGACTTTCTTACCACAATATGTCGATAGAAACCTGTTTTTTTCGGTGGATGCCAAGCGGGCAAATTAGTGTTTTTCAAATATTCTTGAATCCTAGTTAAAAAGGTTTCCCATTGTTCATCAAAAAGCCCACTTGCTTTTTTTAAATTTTCAACCTTCCACCAAGTACCTCTTCGTTTGAATCCCAAAGCAAAAGCATCGTCTATTTCTTCTCCGGTTTCTGGAACATGTTCAATGGAGGAAAAACTATATTCCATTTTATTGCGGTAGAAATAGGCTTGAGGCGATTCAATGAATGAATCAAAAACTGAATCAATATCTTTAATGCCAGCCAACCTAGAAAATGTGTCTAAGGTAGATTTTTGCTTGTATTTTCCTTGAATTGATAATGGAATACGAACATAGGGACCACCTGAAATTTCTTGAAATTGAGTTTCCGTTTCAAATTCAGATCGCTTGAGTACATCCACTAAATTAGCTTCGGCGTGTTTTTTTCGTTTGGTTGTTATTTTCGCGCTTACGGTTTGTCCTGGGAAAGCATTATCCACAAAAACAATAAAGTTGCCATCTTCTGTTGGTATTTTTGCAATTCCTCTGCCACCAAAAGCGTAATCAACAATTTCTAGTTCAACAATTTCTCCGCGATTAAAAAGGCTTTTAGTATTCATTTTCAAAAGTTATAATTCAAGTAGTTTCCAAGGTAACTGACTTAGGTTGGTGATTTGATTGATGTATTTAATTTGGTTATTTTGAATTTGTGGATTAAAATGAACTGCTTTCATTCCAACCCCTTCAGCTCCAAGAATATCAACTTCGTAGTCATCTCCAATCATGAAGGAGTGTTCGGCTGTGGTTCCAGCTTTGGTTAAGGCATATTGAAATATTTTCGGGTCTGGTTTATTAAATCCAACCTCCTCAGAACAAACAATTACATCAAAAAAACGATCAAGTCGGCAGTTTTCTAATTTCATATATTGAACCTCCTTAAATCCATTTGTGATAATATGCATTTCATATCCAATATTTTTCAATTCAGATAAAGTTTCGATTGTATTAGGAAACAATTCGGTTTGTTTGGGCGAAAGTTCAACATATCCATCACTAAAGTGTTTGATCAATGTAGGGTTATCTAACTTCCAATTTTCCAATGTCTTTCTAAATCGCTCGTCTCTTAAGAAATCTTTAGTGATTTCTTTCTTTCCATACGCTTTCCAAAGAGCAGCATTTACCTGTACATAGTGGTCATGAAAATCAGTGAAATTCAATTCAGAACTTTCTAAAGTGGCAGTTTCATACAATTTAATTAGCGCGCGCCTCGAATTTCCATCAAAGTCCCACAAGGTTCTATCTAAATCAAAAAATAAGTGTTTTTTCATTATGCAAGAACAAAATAAGCTAAGCACGTTGTAATGAATCCACTCAGTAATATACCAATGAAAACCCATAGAAAAGTGTCTTTCTCTTTTCCATAGAATTTAGCTACAATAATTGTCCCTAAAGGGATTGAAAGTAGGGAAGGAGCAATAAAACAAATCCCATATTTACCAAGAGATTTTCTCAATTTGATGGTCAGTTTATTTCCCCATGTAAATATTCTTTTTTTAGGGAGTTCCATATTTTTTTCTAACGCTTCTTTCTCTTTTTTTAGCCGTAATTTTTTAGCTCGATTCATGACAAATTCTGCTGAGAAGTAAAAGAAAAGCGAACTCAATGTTGCGCCAGAAACAGCGGATAGATAGGTAGCCAAAAAACTAAGCCCTTGAGGGATGCCTGCAAACGGTGAAAATAAAAATTTTACTGTCGCAACAAAAAATACACTTGAAATTGCTGTCCAATCCATAATTAAATTTTTTCTCCGTATGCTAAATCTCCAGCGTCACCTAGTCCCGGTACAATGTAGGATTGTGCGGTTAATTCCTCATCTATAGCAGCGACAAAAATCTCCGTGTTTTCGGGAAGGTGTTTTTTTATGTATGCAATTGCTTGTGGTGTTGCAATGGCAGAAACAATGAAAATCCTTTTTGGGTTACCTTGACGCAACATAGCTTTATAAACGGTAATCATGGAACTTCCTGTTGCTAACATTGGGTCACTGATAATCCATGTTTTTCCGTCCAAATTTGGAGTCGCCATGTATTCGACATAGATTTCAAATTCTTCAGCCGTTGTATGTTTTCTATAGGCGGATATAAAGGCACTTTCTGCGTGATCGAAGTAATTTAGTAAACCTTGATGCATAGATAAACCAGCCCTTAGTATAGTCGCTAATAAAATTTCCTCCTTAGGTAAGTCTATTTTTGCTTGACCAAGCGGAGTTGTTACCTGCTGTTCTTGATATATGAGTTGTTTTGACAATTCATAACCTAAAATTTCAGCAATTCGTTCCATGTTTTTTCGAAAACGCATGGGGTCTTTTTGTATTTCAATACTTCTAATTTCAGCTAAAAATGTATTGAGTATGGATGCCTCTTTGGATATGGTATGTATCATTTGAAATAGCTTTCTGTAAAAATACATAGAATTATGAGTAGGTAATTAAACTCTGTCAAAAATTCACTGAAATTGGCTAAAAACTGACAGCGTGTCGCAGTTTCATCTATTGGAACTATCTTTGTCATTAACTGAACGCTATAATTTAGTTGATATGAAAAATAAACAAACAGAAGAAAATACAGAAAATCACGAGGTGAATAATCAATCAGATTCAACAGAAGTGAATCAACAAGAGACAACAGAACAAATTGAATCAGTTGAAGAAACAGAAATTCCGGTTGAACCTACTTGGGAAGAGAAATTTTTAGAAATGAACGATCGCTATGTTCGATTATATGCTGAATTTGATAACTTTAGAAGAAGAACTCAAAAGGAAAGAATTGAACTAATGGCAACCGCCAATGCAGGAATTTTGAAAGATCTTATTCCTGTTTTAGATGATTTTGAACGTGCTATTACGTATAATGAAACAGCTTCTGAAATAGACAGCGTGAAAGAAGGTTTTGGATTAATCCATTCAAAATATAAGTCAATTTTAGAATCTAAAGGGTTGAAACCAATGGAATGCAAAGGACAACCTTTTGATAGCGAGTTGCATGAGGCAATTGCAAATATTCCAGCACCATCAGATGACCTAAAAGGAAAAATAGTTGATGATGTGGAAAAAGGGTATTTATTAAATGATAAAGTGGTTCGTTTTGCAAAAGTAGTTGTTGGACAATAATTGAAAAAGTAAAGAATGAGTCAAAAACGTGATTATTACGAAGTTTTAGGAGTTTCTAAAAGTGCTGATGAAGCTGAAATTAAAAAGGCTTATAGAAAATTGGCTATAAAATATCATCCAGATAAAAACCCAGATGATCCGACTGCAGAAGATAAATTTAAGGAAGCAGCCGAAGCATATGAAGTACTAAGTAATTCTGATAAAAAAGCACAATACGATCGTTTTGGTCACGCAGGAATGGGTGGACAAGGAGGATTTGGTGGTGGTATGAATATGGATGACATATTCTCTCAATTTGGTGATGTATTTGGAAGTGCCTTTGGTGGAGGTAGTTTTGGTGGCAGTAGATCTGGTGGTGGTTCTAGAACCGTTCGAGGAACAAATTTGCGCGTAAAAATGAAACTTACCTTGGATGAGATAGCCAATGGTGTTAAGAAGAAAATCAAAGTAAATAAATTAATTAATGCTGAAGGAGTAACCTATAAGAATTGTTCTACCTGTAATGGTACTGGTAGAGTAACAAGGGTTGCGCAAACATTTTTAGGTGCCATGCAAACACAATCCGCATGTAATGTATGTCAAGGTGCTGGGAAAATGATTGATAAAAAACCCTCAGATGCAGATGCACAAGGGTT
>CAZTFG010000018.1:8203-31769 GCA_964612725.1 uncultured Lishizhenia sp.
AGAAGAAGTTATTGAAATTGAAATTCCTGCAGGAGTAGAAGAAGGAATGCAATTAAGTGTTACTGGTAAAGGAAATGCTGGACCTTTTAATGGCGTTCCGGGAGATTTGATTGTATTGATTGAGGAAACGGATCATGAAGATTTGCGCAGAGAAGGCGAAAATTTACATTATGATGCCATTGTTAGCTTTATTGAAGCAGTTTTAGGTGAATCAATTGAAGTACCAACCGTAAATGGAAAGGTGAAAATTAAAGTGGACGCCGGAACACAAAGTGGAAAAGTATTGCGATTAAAAGGTAAAGGTTTACCTGTTCTACAAGGTTATGGTACAGGAGATTTATTTGTACATATTCATGTGTGGACTCCAACGAAACTTTCAAAAGAAGAACGAGAGATACTTGAAAAAATGAAAGATTCTGAAAATTTCAAACCAAGTTCAGATGCGGAAAGCAAAGGTTTTTTTCGTAGAATGAAAGACATGTTTAGTTAATAACATGAGTTTTTTATCCAATAATAAAGGAGGGAATAATGACTTTAAAAGTTTTTCCTTAACGATTTGTTTGGTTATATTAAGCTATGGATTTCTTGGCTCTTTGCCTTTACTTATCGAATTAAAGTACGCTGGAACAAGTTTGGATGATGTGTTGAGTATTGAACACATGACACGAATTATTGGGAAAAATAGATTATTGATTCATTTATTAATTCCATTTTTATTTATTGTTGGTTCCATTTGGATTGGCGTGAAGTATTTTCACAGGCGTTCGTTTAAATCGATTATCACCACATCCTCTTCCTTTCGATGGAAACGTTTTTTTACCACATTTCTAATCTGGTGGGTTGTCATGTCCTTATTTATATACTTTTCTTATCAATTTTCTCCTGAGTTAAAATGGAATTTTGTTTGGTCGAATTTTTGGCCTTTATTGCTTGTTTCGTTTATCATGATTCCGATTCAAACCACGGCCGAAGAGTTGTTTTTTCGAGGCTATTTGGCACAAGCATTTTTTCAAAAAACAGGAAGTGTTTTTCATTCAATTATTCTTACATCTATATTGTTTGCTTGCATGCATGCATTTAATCCTGAGGTGACAACGTTGGGATACGGAATTTTGGTTTATTATTTTATGACAGCCGTTTTTTTGGCTATCATGTCTGTAATGGATGAAGGATTGGAATTGTCAATGGGATATCATGCTGCAAATAATGTTTTTACGGCAATAATAATCACCAATAATTGGCAAGCGTTTCAAACAGATGCTGTTTTTATTGATACATCCAAACCATCTTTTGGATTTGATTCTATTATAACATTAATTATCATTCAACCCCTTTTATTACTGGTGCTTTCCAAAATCTATAAATGGAAAAATTGGAAACGCTTGGTACGTTGAAATGATTTTTTTAACTTTTTTCCATACATTTGCATCACTCTTAACTTAAAAACAACATAGTATGCACCTGTGGAACACCTTAAGCAAAGAGGATTTAGAAGAAAAATTGCGTCATAGTGGCCATAAATTTGTCACTATTTCATTTTATCAGTACGCAAAAATTGAAAATCCTCATTTATTTAGAGATCACCTTTTTCAAATGTGGTCGAACCTTGATGTAATCGGTAGAACGTATGTCGCCACCGAAGGTATTAATGCTCAGATAGCAGTACCTCATGAAAATCTAGATCAGTTTATTGAACAACTTTATTCTATTGATTTCCTTGATGGTGTTAGGCTCAACTTTGCAATAGATGATTCTGAAGCGGAATATCCTTTTTTGAAGTTAAAAATTAAGGTTCGAAATAAAATAGTGGCGGATGGATTAAATGATGAAACATTTGATGTCACCAACAAAGGAAAGCACCTGAAAGCGGAAGAATTTAATGAGTTAATTTCCAAACCTGAAACCATTTTAATTGATTTTCGAAATCACTACGAATCAGAGGTAGGACATTTTAAAGGCGCCATTCTTCCTGATGTTGACACTTTTCGGGAATCTTTACCCTACATTGAGGAAACCTATTTAAAAGGAAATGAAGATAAAAATTTGGTGATGTATTGCACCGGTGGAATTCGTTGTGAAAAGGCATCTGCTTGGTTTAAGCATCGCGGTTTTAAAAATGTGCATCAACTTGAAGGTGGTATCATAAAATATGCGAATGATTGCAAAAACGAAGGGCTTGAAAATAAATTTATTGGAAAGAATTTTGTGTTTGATGAACGAAGGGGAGAACGCATATCACCGGATATAATCGCTGTTTGTCATCAGTGTGGTGAACCTGCAGATGTGCATACAAATTGTGCCAATGAAGCCTGTCATTTGTTATTTATTCAATGTGATTCTTGTAAAAGTAAGATGGATAACTGTTGTTCTGATGAATGTCAAACAATTTTTCATTTACCCCTTGAAGAACAAAAAGCCCTTAGGCAAGGAAAAGACAATAGCAATAAAATTTTCAAAAAAGGAAGGTCTCCGAAGTTGAAATTTAAATTAAACCAAGAAAAACCAATATCTTTGATTAATCAAAGTAAAATTTAAGTGAATTTAATTATCAACTGGGATGTATCTCCCGAAATTATAGATGGGTGGAGAACACCAAATTTATATGGTTTACTCTTCGTAACCGGCTTAATAATAGGATATTTTGTTATTAAACAAATGTTTCGCAAGGAGCAAATTGAAGATAAACAATTGGATAGTCTTGTCATGTTCATGATTATTTCAATTATTGTTGGTGCTCGCTTAGGGCATGTTCTTTTTTATGGTCCTTACTGGGATTTTATTGATGCGAACGGACGCAAGGTTGAAGGATATTTTTCTCATCCTGAATCTATAATAAAAGTGTGGGAAGGAGGATTAGCTAGTCATGGTGCCGCAATTGCTATCTTACTTGCACTTTGGTATTACTCTAAAAAAGTGGTTAATAAACCCTATTTGTGGATTTTAGATCGAATTGCTGCCCCTATTGCTATTGCCGGTTGTTTTATTCGTCTCGGGAATTTAGTAAATCATGAAATTGTTGGTGATCCCTCGAATTTACCGTGGGCTTTTAGTTTTTCCATGTATTACGATGAAGCAACAAACATGTTCGACCCAACGCCGAGGCATCCTGCTCAACTATATGAGGCAATTGCATATTTATTTTCATTCTTTTTTCTATATTTTCTTTATTGGAAAAAGAAAGCATATTTAAAATCAGGACTTGTTTTTGGTTCATTTTTGATACTGATTTTCGGAGCTCGTTTTCTTGTTGAATTTATAAAATTGGGTCAAACTGCCCGCGACTTTCAGCTCCCAATTAATACAGGGCAAATGTTGAGTATTCCTCTCATTCTTGCCGGTATTTACCTTGTTTATAAAGCCTTATATGATAAAGTACAAAACAGCACAAGAAATTGAAATAATGCGTGAAGCTGCTCAGATTGTGAGTAGAACCTTAGGATTAATTGCTAAACACATTTACGAAGGTCAAACACCCAAGGAATTAGATCGAATTGCAGAGGAATATATTCTTTCACAAAATGCAAAGCCAGGGTTTAAAGGACTCTATGGATGCCCGAGTACTTTATTGATTTCCGTCAATGAGCAAGTTGTTCATGGGTTACCCACTGAGCGTAAATTTCAATCAGGTGACGTAGTATCTGTTGATTGCGGTTCAATCTACAAAGGGTATTACGGTGATCATGCTTATACTTTTGAGGTAGGTGATGTTAAGCCTGAAGTAAAAAAACTGCTAGAGGTTACGAAAGAATGCTTATACCTTGGTATCGAAAATTGCCATACTGGTAATCGGGTAGGGGATATTGGTTTTGTAATTCAACAACACGCAGAAAAACACGGGTATGGTGTGGTTCGCGACCTGGTAGGTCATGGATTGGGACGTACATTGCACGAAGACCCTCAAGTTCCTAATTATGGACGCAGAGGGAGTGGTAAACGAATTCAGAATGGGTTAACAATTGCTATTGAACCGATGATTAATATGGGAACAGAAAAAGTAAGCCAATTAGATGATAATTGGACTATTGTTACCGCTGATGGGTTGCCAAGCGCACATTTTGAACATAACGTAGCTGTTGTGGATGGTCAACCGGTTATTTTATCTACGTTTGATTTTATTTATGAAGTGCTAGATAAACGTTCATGATTCGCGAAGAAAGAACTGTTTTTTTAACTGTCTTAACATTTGTCGTCTATGCCTCCTTGCAGTGGTTAGAAAAAGGTTCCTTTCTATTTCCTTTTCCTTTAAACGAAATTGTCATTTTTGGGATTTTTTGTTATTTTCTGATTATAAATAAAAGTTCAAGAACCAAATTAAGTTTCTTCTTGGGCTTAGTTCTCTTTTTCAAAATGGTATCCCAACAGTTTTTTTGGACACTTTTTTTAACTAACGATTCTCTTGAAATACTTTATTCTTCCCTGTGGACGGATGGTTTCTATCTTTGTTATGGATTGAGTTTTATTTTATTTTCCTATTATTTTCTTTCCAAAAAAGAAGGTGGTAATTTCTGGTTGGTTTTTACCTTTTGTATCCTCGTTTTTTTAGTTGGAATAGTAATCAACCAACCAATGCTAGAATTAATTTCTTTTATTTTCTTGATTATCCTTGGTTATCGATTTAATATAAATCGTATTGTGCAAGCTCAATTGGTTTTAGTTTCCGTTTTTGAAATAGGGAAACAACTAATGCATATTTATTGAGCCACATAAGTATAATAGATATACCCATCCGAATTACTAGAGCCGCCAGTAAATCGAGATCTAGATTTTGCAAAATTCATAGCCAAATCAATCATGCATTGGTCTGCACCTTTACTTTTAGAGGGATCATATTTTGCAGAAATTACCCCACCATAACTATCAACCTTTATTTTGATTGCTACTTTCCCTGCTCCTCTGCAAGAGTAACCAGGTGCTTCTAATTTTGATTCGGTACGTGTTGGAACATCATATGAAACTAATACATTTCCTTTGAATGCAAATTGAGAACCCGATGAATTTAAATTGGAATTGGATGCATTCGTGGACGGCTTTGGGGTGTTTTTTTGATTACGATCCTTCACTTGTTTTTGGATCTCTTCTAAGTGCTTACGTTCTTCAGAAAAAGCATTTTCATTATTACCCGATTGCTTATTATTTTGACTACCAATTTGTTGGGACCAGTTTTTTTCTGAAAACAAACGTTTGTCATTGAGGTCTTTGGTAGTGTTTTTTACTTCGCCACCTTGAAATTCAGGAGCAACTTGTATGTTCTCCGGTTTTAGTTCAATTTCATCCTCAGGAATTTCAACTCGGGAATCGTTAAACATGCGTTCAATGGGTACAAGTTGATCAAAATATTTTAATTGCAAATACGTGAATAATAGAACATAGGTCATTAATGCAGCAAGAATGCCGTATTTGAATTTATCGATATAATAAAAAACCTTATCCATTAATTTTTTAGTTGTACCAATTTTCGTTCCTTAATGAAAAAATAAGCTACAGAATCACCTTTGGTTAACAAAATAACATCGGAATTAAGTAAATTAATGCTTTGGAAATGAACAGGAACGATTGGTTGACCAGCATTATCGAAAACACCAAAAATATTACCAGCACCCACTTTTAAAAATTCAGTTCCTTCAATCCATTCAATTGAGGAATAAGCATTGGGAATAATAAATTTTTCTTTTCCGTCAATTACACCCATGAGAGAATCCTTGGATACAATTCCAATATTATTTATAAAACTCTCCGCATATTCGTAGGTTGGTTTAATAACCTCTTTACCTAATTGATCGAAATATCCCCATTTTCCATTCTTATTAAATGAAATCAAATCCGAAATAGATCCCAATTCCAAGTAGTTGAATGGTACGTATGTTTTTCCTTTGGAATCAATCAAGCCCAATTTCCCATTTTTTTTAACCTTAGCTAAGCCATTTTTAAATGTTGAGTAGGTTTGATAATTCGGGTACGTATCAAATGTTGGTGGAATGATAAAATTCAATGATTCATCGATGTACCCAATTTTATTTTCACTCACTATGATCGCTCGATTATCTGATAATTTCCCAATAAAATCATACTTAGCAGGAACTAATTGTATACCATTTAAATCACAAATACCAAATTTACTACTATCCGAAAAAATCAATAAAGTATCTGAAAAGAATTGAATTGATTCATAAAGGGGTTTCACAATAAACGAACCAACGCTATCGATTATGGCTTGGTTATTTTCTATTTTTACTCGAGCAATATGGTTTTCAAAAGACTCAACTTCTTGAAATCTTTCTGGAATGAGTGAAATTCTATTTTTAGAATAAAATCCATATAAGGAATCTCTCTTCACATACATCTTTTCTTCGCTTATAGGACCTATTTCAGCATATATTGGTTCAAAAATGAAATAACCATTTCGATCGATTAATCCAACCTGATTGCTCATTTCAACAACAGCTCTACCTTGATTAAAATCCGAGGCATCATCAAATTTGGGTTCTATAATAAATTTGTTTGCCTTTGATATATATCCATATTTTTGGTCTTTAACCACCACTGCTAAATCTTCTGAAAAATAACCGGCGATTTCATAGGTTGCAGGAATAATTAATTTCCCGTCTTTATTCATATACCCCCAATATTTATCCACTTTTACTGGTAGTAGCGTTAATTTTGATAACGTTTCCTCATTTTTCACTTCATTTCCAAATGGATAATCAGGATATTTCTTAATAAAATCTTGATGTTTGTTTTCCCCATAATCGCTCATGAATATTTTGTATAGCCTTCTCCAAGCGTCTGGAATATTATGATTTGAACTATGATCTTTAATAAAAATTTCTAAAGATTTTATAGAACTTGATGCAGTGCTTAATTCATAAACTTTGTTTTCAGCTTCGTTTCGGTAAGGACTATCTTTGCATTCATTCAAAAATTGAATATAAGATATAAGCGTCTCTTTTTGAGTATATTCAAAGTATTGCTGCTTATAAAATAAATTTTGAGCTTCTTGCTTGAAACTAGATTCTGGATAGGTTGTTAAGTACATAGTAGTACTTATAGACTTATTTTCTTTTTTGGTTAAATCATATGCTAAAGAGTCTCTTTTGAAAATCGCTTTGTTTAGCAAAATAGATTGTGGGTGTTGCTTTATGAAATTATCAAAAGAAGAAACTGTATTGTCAGCAACGGAATTATTATAGAACCCCTTACTGATTGCTTGTTCTAGGTCCAGAATGTACTCTTCAGAATATTTATACTTTTCGAGTTTTATACGTGTTTTTAATTTAACATTTGTCCTTGTTGATTTTGCAAGCGCAATATATTTATAAGCAGAATCAAGTGAGTGAAACGGATTGTCTTTTCTGTAATAAATAACAGCAAGACCATAAGCTGCTGGTGAATTTTCTTTTTTTAATGATTTTTCAAAGATTTTTTTGGCCTGGAAGTAATCAAAAATGACCAATGCTTGGTATCCTTTCTCTATTTTACTGGCAAAGGAAGAATGAGCAATAGAAAAAAATAGAAGTAAGCAAGTGGCATATACCATGTACAAATGATGGTTTCGATTCACGAGTTTATATTTATTTAATTCCAATTTAGGGTAAAATTAACAATTTCTTACGTGGATATTGATATAAACTGTGTGTTTAATCTTGTTAAAAAACGTAATTTTGCAAACATTTTAATATCAAAATTTATGTCAAACGCACTTGGAAATCATATTTTAGTTGAATTTATGAATTGTGACCCACACATTATGAACGATGTTGCGGGTATTGAAAGGGATATGGTTGGTGCCGCCCAAAAAGCGGGTGCTACCGTAATAAACTCCACTTTTCATCATTTTTCACCTTATGGTGTTTCGGGTGTAGTAGTTATTCAAGAAAGCCATTTGGCCATTCATACTTGGCCAGAATATGGGTATGCTGCCGTTGATTTATTTACTTGTGGAGAAATGAATGCATGGATTTCTTTTGATCACTTGAAAGAGTGTTTCAAAGCAAAGTCATACTCAGCTATTGAAATGAAAAGAGGATCGGTTAATTTATTGACACGAAATGATTTTGATATTTCTACTATGCGTCAAAAAGCTTCCGAATGGCAAAATCCTGAATTCTATACACGAAATGTTTGGTTTACAGATAAAGATGATAATCAAGCATTGTCGCTTAGATTTACTGGTGAGGTGTTTTATGATGTTCAATCTCCTTTCCAACGAGTTCGCATTTTGGAATCATATAAATATGGTAAAATGTTGGCTTTGGATGATATGGTTATGACCACGCAAAAAGATGAATTCCATTACCATGAAATGATTTCCCACCCAGCACTTTTCACTTTAGGTAATGCAAAAAACATACTTGTAATCGGAGGTGGAGATGGTGGTACTATTCGCGAGGTGTTGAGACATGAATCCGTTGAAAAAGTAACAATGGTTGAAATTGATGGCGAAGTAATTAAAGCATGTAAGGAATTTTTACCAGAAATAGCAAATTCGTTTGATCACCCTAAATTAGAATTATTAGTGGATGATGGAATTTCCTTTATAAAAAATGCAGAAGCTGGAACGTATGATTTAATCATTGTTGACGGATCTGATCCCGTTGGACCTGCCGAAGGATTATTTAGTGTAGAATTTTACACGAATTGTTACAATGCCTTGAAAGAAAATGGAATTTTGGTGGCGCAAGGTGAGTCTCCCAAATTTAATGAAAAAGCTTTTGCTGAATTAAATCACACATTACAAGGTATATTTGGTTCTGATAAAGCTCCTGTCTCTTTGTTTTTTGTTCCAACTTATCCTACGGGAATGTGGAGTTTTCAATATGGTATCAAAGGTGATTTGAATCTTAAGAAACTAGCAGATTCCGAGCAAGTAGATACATTTGTTTCAAAGAATGGCTTGAGATACTATAATTCAGAAATTCATGTTGGAACATTTGCAACTCCTAATTTTGTGAAAGAACTTTTGAAAAAATAACCAAAGAAAATTAGTCTATTTGAAATATATTGCTCGATTTATTTTTTGGATTATTGGTTGGAAAATTGATCCCAATCCTCCTGCTAATATAAAAAAATGTGTAATTGCAGTTGGTCCTCACACATCCAATTGGGATTTTATTTTAGGTAGACTTGCCTTTTTTCAATATGGAGTTAATGCAAAGTTTTTAATTAAAAAAGAACTTTTTTTCTTTCCGTTGGGGTTATTATTAAAATCACTTGGTGGTATTCCTGTCAATAGAAAGAAAAACTCAAACATGACTGATTTTGCCGTAAAACTGTTTCAAAATACAGATACCATGTATTTAGTTTTCACTCCTGAGGGTACGCGAAAATATAACCCTAATTGGAAAAAGGGTTTTTATTATATCGCACTTAAGGCAAATGTCCCTATTTATATTTGTTATATGGATTATGCTAATAAAATGGGTGGATTTCATTCGATTTATACTCCAACAGGAGATATAGACAAAGACATTAATGAAATAAAAAAAGTAATGGGTCAATTCAAAGGAAAGTATCCGGAACTTGGAGTTTATTGATTTTTAGGTTTGAATGAATCTGTTTTTTTATCATAGCCATATGGACAGTGTTTACAACCACTTTTACAACAATATCCCCGCTTAAGATGATATGCTTCCGTAAAAATTATATATCCTTCCTCACTCAAATAATAATCTTCCTCAGTTAAATTTTGCTTTTTATTAAAACCTAGCGATTCTCGATTCATTTTAAAATGTCTGAATTAAATAATTTACCTTCTGAAAAATGCTCTATTGTTGAGCGACTAATACTCAACGATCAAGTAAGCAATTTGTTCATTAAGCGAGATGATTTAATTCATCCATTAATATCCGGTAATAAATGGAGGAAATTGAAATTGAATGTTTTACATGTTCAACAAAATAATTTAAATGGGATTCTAACCTTTGGTGGAGCTTATTCAAATCACCTGCTAGCCGTTGCAATGGCCGGAAAATTATATGCTATCCCAACAGCTGGTATAGTAAGGGGTAACGAATTGAATGCACAATCGAATTTAATGTTGTCATTGTGCGATTCTTTGGGAATGAAATTAAAATTTGTTTCGCGCGAAGAATACCAATACAAAGAAGAATCTGAATACAAACAAGAATTATTGACGGAATTTGTAAATTATTGGATTGTACCCGAGGGTGGTGGCAATTATCAAGGTGTTATTGGATGTATGGATATTTTATTAGAGACAAGTAACGATTTCGATTTCGTCTGTGTTTCGCAAGGAACAACGGCTACATCTTTAGGTATTTTATTGGCTATTCCTGCTACAACCAAATTATTGGTTTGTCCTGCCTTAAAGGGATTTGATTCTATCTCTGAAATGACGAAAAAGTTAGCAAGATTTGGATTTGACAAAGAGTATATTGACGAAAAAATGAGTCAAGTTATCGTTCTAAACTCAGATGATTTAGGTGGATATGGCAAAGCTACAGAAGAATTAAAATTATTTTCAAATCAATTCACACGCAACACAAATATTCCAATTGATTTAACGTATAATGCCAAATCACTTTATAAATTGGAAGAGTATATTCAAACAAAAAGGCTGTATGAATCCAAGATACTATATGTTCATACCGGTGGATTTTCTTAAAAGACACAAAAATTCTTTGTTCCCTGTACCTCCAACGATGGGTGAATCTGTGATTCCTTGCCAAGAAAATTGATTTATTTCGGCCGCAGATTTTATTGCTTCAATTACTTGGGGATAAAGATTGATATCTTTAACAATTCCTTGTTTATTCAAATTTTGTTTTCCTACTTCAAATTGAGGTTTAATTAAGGCTATAACAAATCCATTTTCTGACAAAAAAGTTGGTAAGTGGGGAAGGACTTTTGTTAAGGAAATAAAGGATACATCGATAACGATTCCGGATAGTTCTTCATTTATTTGAGAGTTGCTTAAGTTTTTAATGTGTGTTTGTTCTAGATTTTTTATTCTCTTATCATTTTTTATTAATTCATGTAATTGATCTGTTCCAACATCAACACAATAAACTTTATTACATCCATTTTCCAATAAAACTTGGGTAAAACCGCCAGTTGAAGCACCTAAATCCATGCAAATTGTTTGCTGCAATTCTATTTTAAATACTTTCAACGCATGGAGTAATTTAAATGCTCCTCGAGAAACATAATGATTATCGGGTTCAGAAACAGAAATCTCAGCATTGCGACTGATTTTTTTTCCTGATTTGGTGACGATTTGTCCGTCTACACTTACTTTTCCAGAAAGAATCGCTTCTTCCGCGCGTGCGCGTGAACTGAAAACTAATTTTTCAACAAGCAGTTTGTCTAGGCGCTCCATTATCGGACCAAATTCACACTTCCTGTAACGATAGTTTTATTATCTGTTTGCTGAGTTTTATAGGCTATTTTCCAGGTATAAACACCATCCGGACATTGCTGTGCTCTATAGCCATATGTTCCATCCCAACGTGCAGTAGCATCATGACTTTCCCATATTAATTCACCCCAACGATTAAAAACTAATAATTCAAAATTATATGGGTCAAAACCAGATGTAAATACAGGGCCCCAGGCTTGATTGAATTCATCTTCATCTGGAGTAAAAGAATTTGGCACGTAAAATATAGTTTCTTCATTATAATTTATCACCATGGTTACCTCGTCAGAACATCCATTGGGAGAACTAGCTACTAAGGTTACAAGGTAATTTCCTTGAGGATTCGTATAGATAATCGATGGATTTTCTTGGTTTGATGTATTTCCATTACCGAAATCCCAAAAATAGTCCGTGGCATCTACTGATGAATTATAGAAATTAATTGGTTGATTTGAATTTGATATTACACTTGTACTAGCTGTAAAGGCTGCATTAGGTGTATTTTCTACGCAAATCAATCCAGTGGTTGAAGAAGAGGCTGAGCAGAGGCCATTCGAAGCTGTTAATGTAATATCATAACAACCCGCATTGGTAAAGGTCGAATTTAAATTAGCACCTGTACCAATGTTAAGTCCGTTAGCTGACCATGTATATGAAACTCCAGGTAAAGCATTTGTTGAAAGTAAAATATCTAATGGAGAACACCCTGTTGTGATTGCATTATTAATAATTGGCAATGATGGATTTGTGTTACTTAAAATATAGGGAATATTGTTAAAATCATTCCAGCTCGAAGTAGTAGACTTAAAAAATGGTGCGCCAGGAACAACAGATACGAGAGCTATATCTTGCCATATTGAAGGTTGTGTAATATTCCATCTTGCCATATCACTCCAATTCCCATCGGCAACAGGATCAAAATTAATGGCTAAATTAATTCCAGAGGTTCCATTTGTTCGATTAATTTGATGATAGAAGTTTGGGTTACTTGCACATAAAAGGGGTTCAAATGAATTTCGATTATATCCTACAGGTGTTTCATTGGTAGCATCTAAGTTAGCTAATCGTACGGTATAGGTATTAGCCGTGGCAGCAGTTGGAGTAATTTCAACAGGACGATAACGAAAAGTTCCACTTCCTGGAATATTTTGGCTGGTATTTGCTGTAGAGCCAACAGGGAATAAATACATACCATTGGATAAGGTATTTCTTGATAAAAAACCACCATTTGCACTGGAAACATAACCGGAAGTTCTAATGATTGAGTTGAGGGCGGTATTATTAACAAAACAACCATAAATGTCTGTATTTAAATGAATACTTGTTAAATCTAGTACTCCTTTAACTATTTTGTTTACTTGTTGGGTTTTAATACCGGTACCAGCCAAAGTAAGATTGAAAAATTGTGTGGTTGAGGTTCCTCCCAAAAATTCATTTGGCCCTAAGAAAAACACCGTTCCAGTGGTAGAGTTAAATACATTATTATCATACCAATGACGTAACAATTTAATATAACCATCTGCATTGATTGTAGCGTTATTGGTTATGTCTTGAGTAACGTAAAGTTCCGCGCTCGATGCTGTACCATTACCATTTACAGCCAATATACCAGTATTGTCATTTTGAACACTTCCATTAACATAAATGAACGAACCGCTTTGAGCTGTAATAAAACCACCATTGTTCAACATAGTTTGAGATAAACTAAATTGTGAAAGTAATCCACAAAAAACGATGAGAGATAGTTTGAATATTTTAACCATAACAAGTAAATAGAAATAAATTTCAGAAATTATTAGTTGTTAATTTTAGATTTCAAATATTCAATTTCCGTTTTCATTTCATCAATCATTTTTTGTTGTTCTTTTATTCCCTCTAGTAAAAGTGGTATCATTTCAACATATGTCACCGTTTTAAGTAATTCTGAATCTTTTCTTTCAGTTGAAAGTCGTTGAGTAGAATTTATGTGAGGAACATTTTTTTCTTGTACAAATGAAGGTACAATCGCTTCTACTTCTTGGGCGATAAAACCGTAATTTAAACCAGATTTCAAACCTAAATCTTTATACTGTGGATCATCTATTTTGTGGAAATATGTAACCCCTCTAAGTTGTTTTATAGTTTGAAGTGGATTTTGAATAGTTTGTATATCTTTTTTCGTTCTTCCATCAGAAACAACACCAAAAAATCCAGTGTAACCAAGGTCATTTTGAAATAATCCTCCCCAACCTGTGTTAGCTCCAGCACCATTTCTTGCTCCATTCACACCATTTAATGTTAGGTTATAGGTAGTTCCACGAACACCGGCTCCTCCACCAACTCCACCTCCAGTTGTACTGGAAGATTCACCTTGAACACCTGCAAACAAAGTAGTTCCAGCCAAAATTGCACCGTAAGTACCAGCACCATTGAAAGATGAATATCCATTAAGTGCCCATGGGAAAGTGGCATTACTTACACCGTTCATTAAATCACCTGCTAATGTAGTTGATGTTGTTCCAATAAAAAATTCTCCTAAATTACTTAACCTACCTCTAACCAAATTATTGGATACTAAATCCATATGTTGATTCGTCGATGTTCCTAGAAATCCTGTAGCAGTTAACGCATTGGTACCTGCTGTATTTGGAGAAGCTATCCAGTATTGTCCTAAAGTAGTCACTGGTGCTCCTGAACCAGCGGTTGCGTTTATAGTTAATGTTCCTGTTGGGTTTACTGTTGGCGTTGTCAATGTCCATGTTGGTCCTGTAGCACCAGTCGCACCTGTAGGTCCCGTTAATCCAATTGGTCCTTGTGGTCCTGTAGCACCAGTAGGCCCAGCAGGTCCCGTTAATCCAATTGGTCCTTGTGGTCCTGTAGCACCGGCAGGTCCTGTTAATCCGATTGGTCCTTGTGGTCCTGTAGCACCGGCAGGTCCGGTTAATCCGATTGGTCCTTGTGGTCCTGTAGCACCTGCAGGTCCGGTTAATCCAATTGGTCCTTGAGGTCCCGTAGCACCTGCAGGTCCCGTTAATCCAATTGGTCCTTGAGCACCTGTAGCACCAGTCGCACCGGCTGGTCCTGTTAATCCGATTGGTCCTTGAGCACCAGTCGCTCCTGCAGGTCCTGTTAATCCGATTGGTCCTTGTGGTCCAGCAGGTCCTGCGGAACCAGCACCAGTACAATCCAAAGTGGAGAAAATACCATCAGCATTTATATCCTCAGAAGGATCATTAATTCCATTATTATTTGAATCCCAGCAACTTAATCCTTGTGCGCCAGCTGGCCCTGCTAAGCCTGTAGGTCCTTGTGGTCCAGTAGCGCCAGTTGCACCTGCCGGTCCTGTCAAACCTATAGGTCCTTGTGGTCCTTGTGGTCCTTGTGGTCCTTGTGGTCCTGTCGCCCCTGCAGGTCCAGTTAAACCCATAACTCCTTGAGGTCCTGTAGAACCTACTGCACCGGCCGCACCATTACAAACGTAATCAGTAGAGGAAATTTCAGCAGGATCTAATACACCATTATTATTCCCGTCTTGACCAAATTGAAGCATAACCCCACCATTTGCACAATTAGCTCCAGGACCAACAACAGTAGTTGATGAAATCGAATTTAATCCATTTGATAATGCTGAATTACACAATGAATTCCATGTTGAATTAGACGTTGTATAGAACATGAAGCAATTTACATCAGTATCAAATACTAATAAACTATTCGCTGGAGTAATAATGGCATTTCTTTGTACCGTTGTCATTCTAGGTACTAACATTCCTTTTGTGGTTGAAAAAACATCTAATACACTTGTAGCATTAGGTGTATTTGGTATATCCGAAATACTTACATTTTGTTGGGCGTTCAGATGTAGACCAGATAAACAAAAAAGGGAAAATAAAAATTTAGAGGAAATAGGATGTTTTTTCATGTTGATTTAATAGTTTGACAGCTTGAGGACGAATAATTACGTATCAAGTTGCCATTTTAAAAGTGTTATAATTAATATGATTTTTTTCATTGGTATTTTAGTTGGATTCAATTACGGTTACAAAACCATGTTTGTCAACTATAGTTCCGCCTAACATTTCACCTGTCAAACGATAGAAATAAACACCATCAGTTACTTTAAGACCTGAATTATCCGTAGTGCCATCCCACATTAATAATGGATTGGCTGGGTCTCTGGTACCTTCATGGATGGTATTTCCCCAACGATTAACAATTACTATCTTAAATTCCTTAAAAGCATCAAATGGCAATGTAAATAAATCATTTGTTCCATCATTGTTTGAGGTAATAACGTTAGGAACCCAAATATCTGGATCCTTAATATTAATTGTTAATGTGTAATCATCTTGGCATCCAAGAGCATCAAAAACTGTTAATGTTACTTGATAAGGTCCCGCAACAGGATAAGAATTAGTTTGTGTGGAATTAGTTAATGACGTAACTTGATTTGTACCAAAATCCCAATTCCATAAAACAATGGTTGATTGTTGTGAGGCTGAGCCATCAACAAAGGAAATAAGTTGATCTTGTTCTGCCGGATTTGGAGTTGCACTAAAACTAGCTGTTAATCCATCATCTAATACGGTAATTGGATTCAAAGGGTAAAATACCTCACAGCCCAAACTATCATAAAGTGTAACTCCTGGAGTATAGGTTCCTGGTTGTTCATAGTTATAAAAGAAATTAATACTATCAAATAAAGTAGTGTTATCACCCATTGTCCATTCTGAATTTACTACATTAATGGGATTAACTAAAATAAATTGAGCTCCTTGAGCACATTGTCCAACTTGCTGAAGCCAATCTGGATCTGCACTTGGCCCACCAATTGTAATATACTGCAAAAGTGTTGTATCAGCGGCACATCCATTTTCATCAATTATCGATAAAGTTAAATCATACGTGCCAGGCAAAACATAGGTATTACTTGGATTTTGAATAACCGAAGAATTACCATTTCCAAAACTCCAATTCCAGTCAGTTATTGCTCCATAAGATAATGACGAATCTTGGTAGGTTCCGAACAGTGGTGGACAAACATATTCCCCATTAGGACCAATAGCAGCTCCTGTAAAACTGTAGGTTGGTACTGCCCAAGGAATAACGACACTTATTAAATTTCCAATGGTGTCCTTACATCCATTTCCATCTGTGGTTACCAAATATAAGTTATGAGTGGAAGTAGTTTGTCCAAAAGGGATTCCAGTTTCTAATAAAACAGTGGAAGCATTTAATGTAGTTGAAATCGGGGGGGAAGTGAAATCATCCAAGTACCATTGGTAACTTAAATTCCCATCTCCTGTGGACGAATTATCTGTGATAACAGAATCGCCATTACAAATTACATTATCTACTGAGAAAAAAGAACTTGGTTGCGTAATGGTAATTGGAATTGATGCAGGGGACGAATAACAACCAAACTGGTCAATTGCTATCATTTCTCCATAAAATACTCCAGGACCAACGAATGTATGATTGGCAATGGTACCTGCGGGATTGTAATTTAATGTTTGGGAGGAATTATCATCGGAATACACAAACATCATTGAATCAATTGGAATGTTGTAAGGTGGCATCGGAAATGCACTTCCTGTAAATGTAACAGGGAAAGGGGAGCATCCAACGGCCGGGTTTGGATTAACACCCAACACAGCAAATGGAGGAGCTAGAACATTAATTGGTAATACCGAAGATGCAGAACAACCAACACTATTTGTTGCGGTTAAAGTAATGGTGAATAAACCAGATTGATTGTATGCGTAATAAGCAGTATCTCCCATATTAACGGTTCCAGGAGGATTATCTCCCATGCTAAATGACCATGATTGCAATGGGTGAGGATTTGGTGCTGTTAACCATGTTTGACTATTATCATACATATTCAAAGTATCACCTTGACAAATAGAATCATTTGAATAAGTGAAATTGGCATTAACAAATGAAATATCAACAGTTGAGGTAATACTATCACTACAACCCGTGGTGTAGTTATGAATTACTTGTTGAATCGTGTAGGAACCATAATTTGTATAGGTGTGCGTAAAATCTCCTTGGTTAGCATCATCTAATTGAGGATCATCTAAAACCGTATTCGGAGTACCATCACCCCACTGCCAAATCATTAAAATATCATCTGAAGTAACACCATGCGTAGCATCATCTGTAAAATCAACGGCAATGTTATTACCTTGATTACAAAATAAACTACTTTCAGGAGTGAATTTTGCAATTGGTGCTTCAATATAGATGAAATCTTGAATTTCAATAGAATCTTTACAACCTCTAAAATCAACAACTAACATTACATCAAAATAACCTGTGTCTGATGTAAATTGATAAGTAGGGTCGTCTTCAGTTGATGTACCATCTGTAAAATCCCAAAAGTAAGTTAACTCAGAAGGATCAGGATTTGATGGAGTAGTAGAAACGGTTGAAGTAAATTCAAAATCGGTTTTAATACAATTAATAAGCGTGTCTACAGAAAAACTTAATGAATTAATATGACCAACTGTAATGTAATCATTCAACGTAACAGTTCCGACACATCCTGATTGTGTTGTAACTGTTAAACTAACATCATAAATTCCAATTTGATAAGTGATTGGAGGAGGATTTTGTCCATTGAATGTGTTTGGTGTACCACCACCAAAATTCCAAGACCAAGAAGTTATTGGATTCGATGAATTTGGATCAACCGAAAGATCTGAGAAATTAACTACTAAAGGATCACAACCACCCGTAATATCAGCGTTGAAATCTGCTAGTACATCTGTTACTGTAATGAAGTCATTCAATGTTGTTGTTCCAATGCATCCCGTTGCAGTGGTCATGGTAAGTGTGATGTCATAGGTGCCATTATTAGCAAAAATATGACTTGGTGATGTTTGCGTAGAGGTGTTATTTGCACCAGAAGAGAAATCACCAAATGTCCAAGCATATGAAGTGCCACCAACAGATGTGTTAGTAAAAGTAACGTTGGATGGAGCACAATTTGTTACAGGGTTAGCTGTAAAACTTGGGGTTGGGGTTGGTTGAACGGTTATAGTTTGCGAGGTACTTCCTGAACAACCTGAATTCGTATTTTGCGAAGCTAATTGAATGGTGTAGGTTCCTGGCGCACTGAAAGTAAAAGATGGATTTTGGGACGAACTCGTTGTACCATTAACATAATTTCCTGTTGAAGGTGAAATGTTCCAATTCCAAGTATTAGCACCAGCAGTTGAATTGTCTGCAATATCTACTTGTTGATCAACACATACAACAGAAGGAAGCGTTATGCCTGCCTGATAATTTGAAACTACAAGTGGTTCTGAATAAGTTGTTGAACAGCCAGAGGTAACATTGGTAATAGTTAATGAAACATTAAAAGTTCCTGCTGTTGAGTAAGTTTGTGCTGGTGGATTACCAAGAGTGGAAGTTTGTGTGTTTCCAAAATTCCAATTGTAGGTGTAATTCGGACCAGAGCTCCCTGTATTGGTGAAATTAACAGTTAACGGAACAGTACAACCTAATCCATTCACTGAAAATGAGGTTGTTGGTGCTGGTTTAACAACAATATAATTCGTTTTTAATTCGAAATCAGCTTGTCCATTTGAATTGGTTACGGTTAAAGTCACACTGTAAGTTCCTGGGGTATTGTAAATGTGAACAGGACTAGGTATCGAATCACTATATCCATCACCAAAATCCCATGAATAATTTGTTATGGCACTGGCTCCATTCGTGGTAGATGTATTCGTGAAGGTGACAGGTTGTCCTTGACAAACACTTAGTGGAACGGCTGTAAAATTTGCTGTAGGTAACTGACTGAATGCCAATGCACAGCAAAAAACAAACAAAAAGGTAGTTATTGTTTTTGTCAATAATCTCATATGTAGGTTTATTAAGAAAGCGTAAATATATGAAAAAGGACGTGGATTAAAAATAATTCGTTGCTTCCGTTTAAATGTCAAAGCGTTATTTAATTTTGTGGTAATAAAAACGTCTATGAAAACAATATTAATCACTCTTTTATTTCTTGTTCAATTTTCCATTTCTTTTTCTCAAACTAAATCTAATAAGATTGTTGTAGGAATTGTTGTAGACCAAATGTGTTATGATTATCTGTATCGTTTTCAGGGTAAATTTGGTAAAAAAGGATTTAATAAGATTTTAAATAATGGAACAAATTGTAGAAATACGAACTATAATTATGTACCTACATATACTGGTCCAGGACATGCATCAATTTATACTGGAACAACACCAAATAACCATGGGATCATTGCTAATGAATGGTATGATCGTTCGAAGAAGTCTGCTGTAAATTGTGTTACAGATAAACGTTATTCATCCGTTGGAACAACCTCAAAAGAAGGCGATAGATCCCCTAGAACATTGAAAACATATACAATAACAGACCAATTGAAGATGACTTATCCATCTGCAAAGGTAATTTCTTTAAGCATAAAAGATCGAAGTGCTATTTTACCTGGTGGACATTTAAGTGATGGCTCATATTGGTTTGATTATAGCAGTGGAAATATGATAACAAGTAACTTTTATAAAAATGAATTACCAAGTTGGGTGAGTGAATTTAATGGAAAGAAAAATCCGGATAATGCTTTATTGCAGACTTGGAATACGTATTATCCGATTGATACATATATAGAAAGTGGCAAAGATGATTCTCCTTACGAAGTCTTGCTTTCATCCAAAAAGAAACCCACTTTTCCTTATGATTTGAAGGAATTAAACAAAAATGCAAGCGATTATTCTCTGTTTACAATTACACCATTCGCTAATACGTTTTTGACCGATTTTGCGCTTTCGGCAATTGATAATGAGAAAATGGGAGATGATGAACAAACTGATTTTTTATGTCTGAGTTATTCCACTCCCGATATTGTTGGTCATGCTTTTGGTCCTTATTCTGTGGAAATAGAGGATATTTACATTCGGTTAGATCTGGAAATAGCTCGAGTAATTGAAACGCTTGAAAAGAAATTTGGTAAGAATGGATTTACCCTATTTCTAACAGCTGATCATGCTGTTGTTCCTGTACCTCAGTCCTTGATTGATCAAAAATTACCAGGAGGTTATTTATTTCTTGAAGAAAAATTGAAGGTACTAAAAAATGAAGTTCAGAAGAAATTCGAATATGACGTTGTTGAATTTGAAGAAAACCAGAATATTTATTTGAACCGAAAATTGATTGATTCCTTACATTTACCTAAAAAAGCAATTGAAACTTACATTGCTGGAGAAATCAGAAAATGGGATGGGGTAAAAGCGGTGTATGTTTCTGAAGAACTAGAAAATGCAACATACTCAAGCAATTGGTTACAAATGGTTTCAAAAGGATATCGTTATGATAGGAGTGGGGAAGTGATTTTTATTCTTGAACCGGGATATTTGGCAAAAAGTGAAGATAAACCTTCTTCGCATAAAGGCACAAGTCACGGATCTTCATTTAATTATGATACACATGTTCCCTTGATTTGGTATGGAAATAGTATTCCGAAACAAGAAGTTTTTAGGTCGATTGAAATTATTGATGTTGCTCCAACATTAATTCATTTACTTAATTTACAAAGATCAGGAGCAATGACAGGAAACCCGATTGTTGAAATTCTAAACCATAAATGAGTTACTAAAATTTTTATGTTAGAAACTCTTATTAATTCATAAATTAGAAAAGCATCATACTCCTAAATTCGTTTCATGGATTTAGTAAAAAAGTATGAGTCAATTGTTATCGCATTAAAATTAGGACTTGCTGTTCCGGTTTGTTTATATTATGCAGGATTAACTCAAGATTCTCAGTTGATTCAAATTCCAACTTATGTTTGGATTCTAGCCTTATTATATACGGTTTTGCAATTTGCTAACAAACAATTCAATGCTGAAATACCAATACACGTATCCGTTTTCTATTATATCGGGTTGCTTTCTATTGGTCTACCTGTTTTTCTTTCTACAAGATTTGAAAAAATAGATTGGTTACTTGTTGCTAAAGTAGGATGTTGGTTTTTAATTATCTCCGTTTTATGGCAAATGCGATTAACAGTTCAACAAAAAAACACAAAACAATGAGGGTTCATTTTATTGCGATAGGAGGAAGTGCTATGCATAATTTGGCAATTGCGCTCAATAGAAAAGGATACACAATTTCGGGTTCTGACGATGAGATATTTGAACCGTCAAAAAGCAGATTAGAAAAGGAAGGTATTTTACCAATGCATTTAGGTTGGAATCCTCAACATATCAATTCAAGTTTGGATGCAGTCATTCTTGGAATGCATGCACGTGAGGATAACCCAGAATTACTTCGAGCCAAGGAATTGAATATTCCTATTTTCTCATACCCAGAGTATTTATACGAGCAATCAAAGAATAAAACGAGGGTTGTGATTGGTGGTAGTCATGGTAAAACTACCATAACATCTATGATTTTACATGCTTGTCGCGAGTTAGGTAAAGATGTTGATTACATGGTCGGTGCACAATTGGATGGGTATGATTGTATGGTTAAATTGTCAGATGAAGCGCAAGTAATTATTCTGGAAGGGGATGAATACCTTAGTTCACCCATTGATCGCCGGCCTAAATTCCATTTGTATAAACCCAATATTGCTTTGTTAAGTGGTATTGCTTGGGATCACATCAATGTATTTCCGACTTTTGAAAATTATGTTTCCCAGTTTGATCGTTTTTGCGAGTTGATTGAGCCCAGTGGAAAATTAATTTACAATGAATCTGATGCTGAAATTGTTAATTTGGCAATAAAACATAAGAATCACATTGAAATTACAGGTTACAACACCCCTAGTTATGAAGTTACAGATTTTGGAACTCAATTAAATTGGGATTCAAAAAGTTACGATTTGAAGCTGTTTGGTGAACATAATTTGCAGAATTTAATGGGAGCCATGCGTGTTTGTGAGGCTATTGGTATATCCAATAAAGACTTTTTAACTTCCATTTCTAATTTCACTGGCGCTGGAAAAAGATTACAAAAGGTGGTAGAATCTAACGATTTTATCATGTTCAAAGATTTTGCACATTCACCTTCTAAATTAAAAGCAACAACAAAAGCGGTTAAGGAACAGTTTGCTAATCGCAAGTTGATTGCATGCATGGAGTTACATACATTTTCTTCCCTTAAAAAGGAGTTTTTACCGCATTATTATAATTGTATGGCTATGGCTGATTGTGCTTTAGTTTATTTTAGTCCAAGCGTAGTGGCGCACAAGAAGTTAGAACCAATTTCGATTGATCAAGTTTTCGAAGGATTTGGTGGGGGAATTACTGTAGCAACAAACACGAATGAAGTTGTTGATTTTATTAATCAGCACGTAGAATCTAATTCAGCACTGTTGATGATGTCTTCTGGTAATTTCGATGGAATTGATTATGAGCAATTTGGAAATACATTAATTGAAAAGTTAGGATGAGAAATTATTTGATATTATTTTCAGTAGCATTCATCGTTACCAATAGTTGTAAAAATTCAGAAGCGATTTCCAATCTTCAAGCTATGCGTCAAATGGATGTTACTACGCTGGATTATAAACACTATTTAGATTCCCTTCAGGCAGATGGAGTTTTCTTGTTGTTGGATTTGAAAACGAATAAATTGATTGAATATAAAGGGATTTCAAAAGATACCATGTTGATTCCAGCATCTACGTTTAAAATCCCAAATTCATTAATTGGTTTGGAAACGGGAGAGTTGAAAGATGAATTAACAGAATTCAATTGGAATGGAACAACTTATCAAAATCAAGCATGGAACAAAGATCAAAATTTGAGAGAGGCATTTCAAAATTCGACCGTTTGGTATTTTCAGGAATTGGCTCGAAAAATAGGGGAGAAGCACATGAAAAAATACCTTGCTCAATTTAAGTATGGAAATCAAAATGTAGGAGGAGGAATAGATAAATTTTGGTTGTCTGGTGATTTGCGCATTTCTCCTTTACAACAATTGGAATTTTTGAAAGCTTTATGGAATGAAGAATTGAAATTGGCCAAGAAAACTACTCAAACAATGAAAAAAGTATTTTTGGTGGAAAAAAGAGGTGGAGCCACGTTGTATGCTAAAACAGGTTGGGGATTTACTGACGATACTGATATTGGGTGGTACATGGGGGTTGTTGAA
Organism: uncultured Lishizhenia sp.; assembly: GCA_964612725.1. Lineage (GTDB taxonomy): Bacteria > Bacteroidota > Bacteroidia > Flavobacteriales_D > Crocinitomicaceae > UBA952. The sequence goes on from CAZTFG010000018.1 coordinate 31,699, forward strand.
AATGAAAAATCTACCTATTTGTTTGTACACGCTTTAATTTCGAAAGATTCTAGATTGGAATTATTCGGTGA
>CAZTFG010000019.1:0-5937 GCA_964612725.1 uncultured Lishizhenia sp.
TAATTTGGGTTTGATTAAGGCTGCTCAAAAATTTGATGAAACACGTGGATTCAAATTTATTTCATACGCTGTTTGGTGGATTCGTCAATCCATTCTTCAAGCATTAGCAGAACAAGCACGTATTGTTCGTTTACCATTGAATCAAGTAGGTTCTTTGAATAAAATAAACAAAGCGTTTTCTCGCTTAGAACAAGAATATGAAAGACCACCTTCTGCGGAAGAATTAGCGGAGGCACTTGAAGTTCCGGAAGACAAAATTAAAGAAAGTTTAAATGTTTCCGGTCGTCACGTATCTATGGATGCTCCTTTAACGACCAACGAAGATGGGGGAACATTGATGGATGTAATGGCAAACAATGATGCGCCAAAAACAGACCACATGTTAATGGCAGAATCGCTTCAAAAAGAAATTGAGCGTTCATTGAGCACATTAACAGACAAAGAGCGTGAAATCATTCGATTGTTTTTCGGAATCGGAATGAATCATGGATTGACGCTTGAAGAAATTGGAGCAAAATTCAATTTAACAAGAGAACGTGTTAGACAAATTAAAGAAAAAGCAATTCGTAGATTGAGACATACCTCTCGAAATAAATTGTTGAAATCTTATTTAGGATAATCTAAAAATTCCTATTGAAAAGGCTGCCAATTTGGTAGCCTTTTTTTATTTTTGCCCCATCAATCAACAAAAAAATAGAATGGAAAAAGGACAAGGGTATGAATTAGAGCTTAAATCGCACGTTGAACGTGAACGAGCTGCAGTGAAATTACAAAGTAAGGTAGGTGAACTTTTATATGAAAAGGGAATCGAACTCGTACTTTTTAGGAATCACTTAACTGATGTTACAATATCAGAAATTTTGAATTTACATGAATATGCCAAAAAAGTGGTGAATAAACCCATTGATGTATTCACTACTTCTGAATTAGCTGCCGAAATTTCAACCATGGACATCGTTCCATCTAAATTAGATATTGGTAAACTCGCTTCTGAATGGTTAAATGAACAAGCTTCCTACGCGTCTAAAAAGGAATTCTTGCAAACCAAGTTAGGTGGGTTTTCTAGCGCTTCAAGTGAAGCCGTAGAACCAAGAGATGTTATTTTATATGGTTTTGGTCGTATCGGTAGATTGGCTGCAAGAGAGTTGATTAAACAAGCTGGAAAAGGGCAACAATTAAGATTGCGTGCTATTGTTACTCGTGGTTGTTCTGATGCTGATATTATTAAACGTGCTGCTTTGTTGCGCAACGATTCAGTTCACGGAGCTTTTAAAGGTTCGGTTATAGAAGATCTAGAAAATAAGGCAATCATCATCAATGGACAAATTGTTCAAATGATCGATGCATCCAGTCCGGAAGATGCCGATTATACGAAATATGGAATTTCCAATGCATTAGTAATTGATAATACCGGTGTTTTTACAAACCGTGAAGCATTGTCAAGACACTTGAAAGCAAAAGGAGTATCCAAAGTATTATTAACCGCTCCAGGAAAAGAAATTCCAAATGTGGTATACGGAATTAATCAAGGAGATTTAGATATTGAAAATGAAACAATCTATTCTGCCGCTTCGTGTACAACGAATGCCATTTCACCTATTTTGAAAGTGGTAAATGATAAATATGGTGTGGTGAAAGGACATATTGAAACGGTTCATGCTTATACCAACGATCAAAACTTGTTGGATAATATGCACAACAAACCAAGAAGGGGTCGTTCTGCGGCAATTAATATGGTAATTACTTCAACCGGTGCAGGAAGTGCCGTTACGAAAGTTATTCCTGATTTAAAAGACAAATTAACAGCCAATGCCGTTCGTGTACCAACCCCAAATGGTTCATTAGCGATTTTAAGTTTAGAATTAGCCAAAAATACTTCTGTAGAAGATGTAAATCTTGCAATTCGTGAAGCTGCCTTAAATGGTGATTTGGTGAACCAAATATACTATTCCGTTGACCCAGAGTTAGTATCTAGCGATATTATTGGTAACACATGTTGTTCTGTTTATGATTCGCATGCAACAATTGTTTCCAATGACGGAAAAAATGTTGTGTTGTACGCATGGTACGACAATGAGTTTGGATACACAAAACAAGTGATTCGCTTAGCTAAATACGTAACTAAAGTTCAGCGATCTATTTATTATTAATCAGTTATCTGGTATATTGAAGGCTGTCTGCAAAGGCAGCCTTTTTTTGTTTTATAGAATTTATTTATACCTAAAAATCAATTGTTATATAATTGAATCCTATGTAAATACAAGCCCCATATCTTTTTGTAGGTTCGTACTTATTTCACAGTATGAAAACAATTCAATTTAAGAGTTCGAACCCAAAAGAAAAAGAATTTACGGAAGAACTAAAACGAAATGTAAGCGAGTATTTTAGAATCAATTCGTTATCAATCAAAGGTAACTTTTGGTTATACTTTAAGTCTTTCGTCATTATAGGAATTTACTTGATTCCTTGGTTTCTCATCCTATTTTATCCGATGAATGGATGGATTGCTTTGGGATTATGCATTGTCATGGGAATTGGCGAGGCAGGAGTTGGCATGTCTGTTATGCATGATGCGGCTCATGGAGCACTTTCTCGAAAAAAATGGGTGAATACGTTGTTTCAATCGAGTATGTATATGCTAGGGAGCAACATGTTCAATTGGAAAATTCAACATAATCTATATCACCACACGTATACAAACATCTATGGTTATGATCCGGACATTGGGACCAAGGTTGTTATTCGTCTGAGTGAACACGCCAAATTGAGAAAATACCATCGGTACCAATATATTTATTCCTTCTTTTTGTACGGATTGATGACTTTATCTAAAATCCTGCTGGATATCACCCAATTGCTTGAGTTTAATAAGAATGGAATTACCAAACGCCAGCAAGCAAATCCAAAAAGAGAAATCAGGATTTTACTTGTTACAAAAACGCTTTATTTTCTACTCTTTTTGGGAATTCCATTTTGGTTCACTGCCTATATGTGGTGGCAACTGTTGCTTGGATTTGGAATTATGCATATGACAGCAGGAATCATTATGAGTACTATTTTTCAAATGGCTCATGTGGTGGAAGGTGCGGAACAACCACTCCCCGACTCCTCTAAAATCATCCCGCATGAATGGTTGGTTCATCAGCTTATGACCACCTCCGATTTTGCTCCAACCAATAAATTGTTGGGTTGGTATATTGGAGGTTTAAATTTTCAGATAGAACATCATTTATTTCCTAATATTTGTCACGTTCATTATCCCAACATTGCGCCCATTGTTCGGGAAACAGCACTCAAATATGGTATATCTTACAATCTAAAACCTACCCTGCGGCATGCCTTTATTTCGCATGTAAAAAGATTAAAAGAGTTGGGGTTGATGAAGAAATTAAACCATAATTAAACCATTTTCTTCAGGTATATCTTTAATTATGTGAGTTTTGTATACCCCCCTAGATTCATACAATTGAGCAAAACGATCTATTGCTTTTAGTGAAATAATTGTATATTTGTTCCGTCCCAACGGGGAAATCTTATTATAAAAAATTAGCGTTTGCTAAACCTCCTGTACCAGAAAAGTCGAAATTTCAAATTCACAGGGAAGTGAAAGTAAAACGCTCATGCCATAGGCGTGGGCGTTGCTTTGCTTTGTGAATTGGGCTTCGACTCCCACTGGTGCAAGCTAAAGCAACTGTCCCACGCTTTTTTAATTAAATCAACTCACTGCGGGGCGAGTGAAACAAAAACTTCTAAAAATGAGAAGAATTATGTTTACAGCCTTCGCAATTGGGCTTTGTTTAACTGCAAATGTTTATCTGCCGGGGCAGATTATGGCGCAAGTACCTGGTTACGTTCCCACTAATGGATTAGTAGGCTACTGGCCATTTAACGGGAATGCCAACGACGAAAGTGGAAATGGAAACAATGGTACTGTGAATGGAGCTACGTTGACCACGGATCGATTTGGGGTAGCGAATAAGGCGTACGATTTTGATGGTGTTAACGATTTTATCGAAATTTTACATAATAGTTCTCTAAACTTTAATTCTGCATACACATTATTAGGTTGGTATAATTTAGAACTTATTCCAACTATTTCAGAATTCGCATTAATAACAAAAGAAAGAAACCTAAATTTAACCGGAATAGGAATTAATATTACTAATCAAAGTATTTGTGATATATTCATTAATAATTCTATTGCCAATAATTATTGTTTTAATACACCTCATACTAGTGGCACATGGGCAAATATCATAATGGTTCATGATGGACAAATGAGAAAATTTTACCTTAATGGAGTTTTGGTATATTCTGAATCATTTAATAATTCACCCTTAGCAAGTAATTTATCATTATTTATTGGCAAAGAATTCACCTCACCAAATGGAGGTTCTGTTGGAACAAATAGATTCTTCAATGGTATACTTGATGATATTGGCATCTGGAACCGTGCTCTCAACGATTGTGAAATTCAAGATTTATACAATGCTCATATTAATTCTGTAGCAGGTTCAATTTTAACTTCTACTCAATCTGCAACAGTAGGTTCAGCAGTTACATTATCATCCACTTCTACATCTCAAAGCTTACAATGGCAAACAAATGGAGTAAATTTAGGCTGGCAAAATGTTCCTTCCAACACAACATATAGCGGAGGCAACACCAATACATTAACAGTAAACAATGTACAGCTAAACAATCACAATCAACCTTTCCGTTTAATTGCTAATGTAGGAAATTGCTCTGACACTTCCAATGTGACCACCATCCAAATAGCGGATACCTGCATTACAAACGTTACAATTTACGACACCCTTCTAACCACTGTAACAGATACACTCATAATCAACACCACTTTGAGTTTACCTGCACCAAATAACGAGAATACGATTTTGATTTATCCAAACCCAGCTAGCGATCACATCACCATTGATAATGGCAATTTTGCCGCCATGGCGGGTTATAGCATTAAAATTGAAAATAATGCGGGTCAACAAGTATTTCAAAGTGCCATCAATCAAGCGCAGTTTTATGTAGACTTGAGCACTTGGACGGGTAACGGATTGTATTTTGTACATCTCATCGACCCACAAAACAATACAGTGACCGTAAGGAAAATTGTGTTGCAGTGATAAATGGTTGAAACCATTTTTAATGTGTGAATTTACAAATAGGGTCGGGATTAATCCCGACCCTATTTGTATTATAAATTTGTAAGAATTGAACTTTTACCGATTAAACAAAGATACAACCCTATATCCCAACCAAGCCATTGGAAAATAAGCGAAAATCAAATCTACTAAATCAAACCAAAGCGGGGCTGGCAGTTGAAATACCATCATGAATCCGCCAATAAAAAAAGCCAAGCCAATAGATAAAGCCAAAATCAATTGGTAGCTACGAGCAAGTAAGGTACACAACACAGCTCCGAAAAACGTACCTAGAGCGTGGGCCAAAAAAGGCATAATAAAATGTTTGGGTTCCATAATTTTCATCGCATCAATTAATCCCTCCATCGTTTTTAAGTTGGCACCCGTCGGAGGTGGAATAATGTCTCCACTTATGTTTATGATTCCACCATTGATAAATGCCCCTGCAAAAAGACCAGCCAATACAGCGCAACCATTTATAATTATCTGTTTCATTTTGAATGTTTCAAGCAAAATTAGTATTTATTTTTTCAAGCAACGGAAACCCAAAAGCTTCGTTGTAAAATAATGAAACTCTTCTATATTTTATTTTTGTGTTTATTCAGCCCAGCATTGTATGCAGATGGATTGGATGAAGTCAAAATCTTCAAAAACGGAATACTCATTGAAAAAACAACTAGTTTTTTAGATCAATCGATTTCTGTTGAAATTGGCGACACCTTGGTATTTGAAGTTTGGACAGATTGGGGTGGCACGATGGCCGGAGAATTAGAAATTTTCACTT
>CAZTFG010000019.1:5947-11392 GCA_964612725.1 uncultured Lishizhenia sp.
CCACACGTGTAAAAAGAGAAAAACCCAATCGATACCAAGCTGTATTCACTTTTGTCGTCACTCAAGATATCCTATACAACACCTATGAATTCACTTATCACTACAAAGATTCCCCTAGGGAAATGGAAGATAAAAACACTCCTTGGAAGTTTGCAATTCTAAGTTTAGAATGAATATTATTTCATTTTTTTCATTAAATTCGTTCTATGTCATCAAATACTCTCAAATCAACAATAATAAAAAGTATTGCCAATACTGAAGACACCAAAATATTGAAGGAGATACAAGCGCTTTTAAAAAATAAAAAAGATAGGGTACTCAATATTCCTAATGAAGTTTTACAGGAAATTGAAATGGCACGCAAACAAATAAAAAAGGGAGAATTTAAAACTCAAGAAGTTGTGGAAAAACAATTTTCGAAGTGGAAAAGCTAAACATTGTTTGGTCCGTAACAGCCATTAAAAAATTGGATGAAATATTAAACTTTTATTCCGAAAGAAATCAGTCTGATACTTATTCAAAAAAACTTTACGAAAAATTAATGAAAGATGTTAGGCTTTTAGCTCGGACACCTATGATTGGAATTAAAACAAGATTAACTAATGTTCACGGATTAATAATTGATGATTTCATAATCTATTACGAATTGAAAAATAAGATTGTTATCATTCTAACTGTTTGGGATTGTGCACAAAATCCAGAAACTAATATTTTTTTAGAATAAATTAATCACTTCAAACACTTGAAATAATCAAAGGGCTCAAAACAAGCATTGCATTGATAATGGGCTTTACAGGCTGTACTACCAAATAAACTCACCATTTTCGTATTTGAGGAATGACATTTTGGACAAGGAACTGCTGGTGCATCGGCGAATAAAATACTTTTATCCGGTTCATCTACTGGTGGTGCAATGCCATACTCCGCTAATTTTATGCGACCATTTTCACTGATCCAATCTGTAGTCCAAGCAGGAGACAAAATGGTATCTATCGTAACGTCAGTTATTCCTTCTTTTGCTAATGCGGCTTCGATTTCTGATTCAATGACACGCATGGCAGGACAACCAGAATACGTTGGTGTAATCGTTATTTTCACTCCCTCACCTACTGGCACAATGGAGCGAATTATCCCTAAATCGGCTATTGTAAGCACAGGGATTTCTGGATCAGAAACTTGATCTAATATTTCCCAAACCTTTTCTTCTGTTACCATTCCATGTTTGGATATGCGCGTTGCATATATTGCATTTCTGCTAACAAATGACCCAAATGTTCTGAATGTTTACCAATTCGACCTCCATCAAACTCCCAATTATTGGCAGGAGTTACTAGCGTTGCTTGTTCAAGTATAGATGAAACAAAGGTGTCGTATTCATTTCTTAGCGTATTCAAATCAATTGCAATACCTGACTCAATCAATTCAGCATCAACGGCATCCATAAAGAATAATTCGGTACGGTATCTCCAGAGAATGTTCAATGAATTTTGCACTCGATTGTGTGATTCTTCCGTTCCATCTCCTAAACGAATTACCCATTCTGATGAGTGTTTTAAATGATACCTCGTTTCTTTCAATGATTTTTCGGCAATAGCAGCCAATTGCTCATCGTTAGAGTACTGAAGTTTTTCAAAAAACAATTTGCGAAACGCATCAAATAAAAACTGTCTTACCATTGTATCACCAAAATCCCCGTTTGGTTGTTCTACTAATAATGCATTTTTATACTCTCTATCAATACGCAGAAAAGCTAATTTATCAGCATCTCGTCCGACATTTTCAACTTGTGCCGCATAGGTTAAAAAATTCGTTGCTTGACCAATTAAATCCAGTGAGATATTCGTTAAGGCGATATCTTCTTCCAAAATAGGACCATGACCACACCACTCGGCCAAACGTTGACCAAGAATTAAACTATCGTCACCGATTCTTAAAATATATTCAAAAAGTGAATTCATAACGCCGTATTACATGTGAGAAATTCCATCCGGAACATCATAGAAAGTTGGATGCCTATACACCTTAGACTCTGAAGGTTCAAAGAAAGCATCAGAATCTTGAGGATCAGAAGCAAATAGGTTGTTGGATTCAACAACCCAAATAGATATACCTTCTGAACGACGCGTGTATACATCCCGTGCGTTCTCTATTGCTAATTGAGCATCAGGAGCTCTAAGACTTCCCACATGTTTATGATTCAATCCTTGTTTGCTTCTAATAAAAACCTCCCAAAGAGGCCATTCTTTTGCGGTAGACATACTTCTAAATTTTAATTTCCTATGCTATTTTTTTTGCTGCTCTTTTTGCTGCATGCGCTGTCGCTGCTTCTCGAACCCACATTCCATTTTCTTTTGCTTCTCTACGCGCTTTAATTCGGTCATGATTACATGGTCCATTTCCTGCAACTACTTGCCAAAACTCATCCCAGTTTATTGCACCAAATTCGTAATGGCCCGTTTCTTCGTTCCATTTCAAATCTGGATCAGGAACTGTTAATCCAATTAATTCGGCTTGTGGAACAGTAACATCAACAAATTGTTGACGCAAATCATCGTTGGAAAGACGTTTAATTTTCCAATTCATAGATTGTTTTGAATGCTTGGAATCATCATCATTTGGTCCAAACATCATCAATGCAGGCCACCAAACGCGATTCAAAGCATCTTGCGCCATGGCTTTTTGTTCTGGCGTTCCTTGAGCTAAAACAGTCATGATTTCAAATCCCTGACGCTGATGAAAAGATTCCTCTTTACACACCCGCACCATTGCCCGAGCGTAAGGTCCATATGAACAACGACACAAAGGAACTTGATTCATAATTGCGGCACCATCTACCAACCAACCAATGGCACCCATATCTGCCCAAGTAGGAGTTGGATAGTTAAAAATAGAGGAATATTTGGCTTTTCCTGAGTGTAAATCATCAATCGTCTGCTCTCTATCTGCTCCTAACGTTTCAACTGCACTATATAGATACAAACCATGACCTGCCTCATCTTGAACTTTAGCCAGTAGAACCGCTTTCCTCCTCAAATTAGGAGCTCTTGTTATCCAGTTTCCTTCCGGTAACATACCTACTACCTCCGAGTGAGCATGCTGAGAAATTTGACGAATGAGTGTTTTTCTGTATTCTTCAGGCATCCAATCATTAGGTTCAATTCTGATTTCGGCGTCAACCTTTTCCTGAAAACGCGTTTCTAATTCTACTAAACTAATTTCTTTCATATCTTTTTTAGTTTTAACAAAGCTACTGAATAGTAAACAAAGAAATAATGATTTTGATCAGGTAAATAAATAATTTTTAGCAGAAAATCATCGAAATCTAAAGATTCGTTTGTGTTTCAATCGAGCTCAAACGTACAAAATACAAGTTTTTTATGTTTATTTGTAACACTAAAATAAATTCTTATGTTGTCTACTATCTTGTTATTAATCATTACAGTTGTCGTTGTACCTTTAGTTTCATTTTATTTTGGAACACCTTTAGAGCCTTTACAAAATGATATTCTTTCTTGCATGGGGATTTCTGTATCCGTTGTAATTGGATATTGCTTCCTAGTTGGTGAATTAGCCAAAAATAATTCGCAAGTAGATAAATTGTGGAGCATCATACCTATTTACTATGTTTGGCACATGACCGCCATGGGAGATTTTCATCCACGAATGGTATTTATGAGTATCCTTGTAACTATTTGGGGAGCCAGATTAACCTATAACTTTGCTAGACGAGGAGCTTATCAATGGAAATTTTGGGCGGGTGAAGAAGATTACAGATGGGAAATTCTTCGAAAAAAACCGGGTTTTAATAATCGTTTCATTTGGATGGCATTTAATTTATTCTTTATTTCTGCTTATCAAAATGTATTGATTTTTCTATTCACAGTTCCAATACTTACAGTTCTTTACACAGGTTCACCCCAATCCATTACTACGATAGATTGGATATTAGGTCTATTATACGTTGGTTGTGTTATCCTTGAATTTATCGCCGATCAACAACAATATGATTTTCAGACTGAAAAACACCGAAGAATAAATGCAGGTGAAGAACTTGGCGAATATAAATCAGGCTTCATTGCTAAAGGTTTGTGGGGAATAGTGAGACACCCCAATTATGCCATGGAACAATCTATTTGGTTAATCTTTTATGGGTTCAGTGTCGTATCAACAGGAGAATGGATCAATTGGTCGATGCCTGGATGTTTGCTTCTTTTAGTTTTATTCAAAGGAAGTTCAGACTTTTCAGAAGAGATCTCTGCTGAAAAATATCCAGAATATAAAGAATACCAAAAACAAGTTCCGCGCTTCATTCCCTTTACGAAATTCTATAAAAAATGACCAAAAAGGAAAAAGCGAAATACGTAATTGAAGAACTGGAAAAACTTTATCCTGAAACTCCAGTTCCATTAGATCACTCAGATGCGTACACCTTATTAATTGCGGTATTACTCTCTGCTCAATGTACTGACATTCGAGTAAATCAAATTACACCTTCGTTATTTTCCAAGGCGTCAACACCACAACAAATGATACAATTAGCGGTAGAGGAAATCCGTGAAATCATTAAACCTTGTGGCTTATCTCCTAGAAAATCGCAAGCTATTTTTGATCTTTCACATATCATTTTAGACAAACACCACGGAGAAGTACCACAAACATTTGAAGATTTAGAGGCCATGCCCGGTGTTGGTCACAAGACAGCGTCCGTAGTTATGTCACAAGCATTTGGAGTACCTGCATTTCCTGTTGACACGCATATTCACAGACTTATGATACGCTGGGGATTGACGTCTGGTAAAAATGTTGAAGAAACCGAAAAGGATGCTAAGAAACTCTTTCCCATGGAATTATGGAATAAATTGCATTTACAAATCATTTTTTACGGACGAGAATACTCACCGGCAAGAAGTCCAAAACTGGAAGTTGATTTTATTACCAGGACAATTGGCACAAAAAAGGCACTATTGGAAATGCGTTAAGACGATTAACTTCTGCGAAATTTTATAACTTTTTCACGCCTTAATCCCAAATTTCATTTCAATAATTAAACTAACTTTGTTATTCAATTAATTTCAATTATGAATTTTAGCAGCTTAACAGCAATTTCTCCAATTGATGGAAGATACCAATCCAAAACAAAATCACTTCAACCCTATTTTTCAGAATTTGGTTTAATAAAATATCGGGTTCGTGTTGAAGTAGAATATTTGATTGCGTTGGCAACTTGGAAATTAAAACCGTTGGCAGATTTCCCACTTGATAAAGCAGGGGAATTACGAAATATTTACTTGAGTTTTTCTGAAAGTGATGCCTTGTGGATAAAGGAAAAAGAAAAAATTACCAATCATGACGTAAAAGCGGTGGAATATTGGATTAAAGAACAGGTGAAAGATGTTCCTGAACTGATGGCTGCGGCCGAATTCATTCACTTTGCCTGTACTTCTG
>CAZTFG010000019.1:11402-31309 GCA_964612725.1 uncultured Lishizhenia sp.
CATGACGTAAAAGCCGTTGAGTATTTTCTAAAAGAAAAACTAGAAAACTTAGGATTATCTAAATACTTAGAATTTGTTCATTTTGGATTAACTTCCCAAGATATCAATAATACAGCTATTCCCTTATCATTAAAAGAAGGAATTCATTCCGTTTATCTTCCCGAATTAACTGAATTAATTAATAAACTGAAAGAATACCAGCAAACTTGGAAAGATGTTTCCATGCTAGCGCGCACGCATGGTCAGCCGGCTTCCCCTACTCGACTAGGAAAAGAAATTCAAGTATTCACAGAAAGAATTGAAAAACAACTGGCTATGCTTCAAACCATTCCTTTCTCTGCAAAATTTGGTGGAGCAACTGGAAATTTTAACGCACACCATGTGGCATTCCCAACTGAAAACTGGGTGGAATTTGCGAATAGTTTTGTTAACAATACACTTGGATTGGATAGAAGCCAAACGACAACTCAAATTGAACATTATGATAATTTAGCCGCCTTATTTGATGGGTTAAAAAGGATCAACAATATTGTTCTTGATTTAAACAGAGACATGTGGACCTATATTTCTATGGATTATTTCAAACAAAAAATTAAAGAAGGAGAAATTGGTTCATCAGCAATGCCTCATAAAGTTAATCCTATTGATTTTGAAAACTCAGAAGGGAATATTGGTATTGCCAATGCGCTTTTTGAGCATTTAGCTGCCAAACTTCCTGTATCAAGATTGCAACGAGACTTAACCGATTCAACGGTATTAAGAGTTGTTGGAGTTCCGATCGCTCATACACTCATAGCTTTTTCTTCTACTCTCAAAGGATTAAACAAATTATTATTAAATGAATCCGCATTCGAGCAAGACCTAGAAGCGAATTGGGCCGTTGTAGCAGAAGCAATTCAATCTGTCTTGCGTAGAGAAGGGTTTGAAAAACCATATGAACTGCTAAAGGATTTAACTCGAACAAACGAAGGAATAACCGAGCAAAGTGTTCAGAATTTCATTCTTTCTTTAAACGTTTCTGATACGGTAAAAGAAGAGCTTAAAGCCATTACTCCTCACAATTATGCTGGAATTCAACTAGTAAAATAAAGCATATGAAAATAGTATTTCTCTTTTCGGTCTTATTTTTTTTATCTCATGCATTTATAGCGCAAGACAAAATTCAATGGGGACCACTTGAAAGAGGAAATGGAGATTTACTTTCAATCATGCCGAAAACAGCTGGAAATTTTTATTCATTAAGGTGGCTAGGCGGAAGAGTTTTTGGATCCTATTACATCGTTGAACATGAAAATTTAACGAAATTAGAATCAGCTAAAATCAAGCAATCTGTTGATAATGGTATGGCAACCATGGAATTTGGCGCAACAGTAAATCAAACACCAATCATTTTTTTATCAGATAAAACAGGTAAAAAGAACTGCATGTATTATCAAAAATTGGGATCCAATTTAAAACCGGTTGGTCCAAGTGAAGAATTAGTTTGTTATGAAAATGATAAACTAGGTGCGCAACCAGAATTTCAAATTGTTCAGTCTCTAAATAAAAAATTCATTGCTATCTCCTACGAAATCCAAGGCAACAAATTAAATCAAGACACCTATGGATTCACCATTTTAGACTCAAACCTTACCGAGGTTAATAAAGGCGTGTATACCCTACCGTTTAACGGGAACATGGCCACCATAAACGAACATCACCTGGCAAATAATGGTGCATTTTACATGAGTGTAACGGAGCATTTAAGTCCTAACGATCGAATGTTTGTTAGAAACGCTAAGAATTATAAAGCCATGCACGTTTTCCAAATAAAATCAGATACATTAAAATCATTTCAATTAGATTTTAGTGGCAAACGGGTTGAAGCTATAGAAATGAAAAGCAATGATAGTTTATTTACATTAACTGGCTTGTATGCAGAAAAAGATGCCCAAGGTACTACAGGAGTATTCTATTTAACTTTAAATTCGGTGAACGGTTCCATCAACAAACAAGGATTTGTTCCTTTCAGTGCTGAACTTACACGATTGCAATGGAGCGACAATAACCGGGTGTATGGGAGAAATAACTTGATGAACCAAAATTGGCAATCTTCAAGTCAATTATACGACTATCGATTACGAAATATGGATTTATTGCCAGATGGAAGTATAATTGGTTCCGTTGAACAATATTATGTTTATTCTAGAACAAATTTTGATTCAAGAACTGGTATCTCCAATTCAGTAAATTATTACTATTACGACGATATTTTAGCATTTAAAATAGGTATTGGAAACAATTTTGATTGGTGTAAAACCATTGAAAAAAGTCAAGCATCTTTAAATGACAATGGCCCTTTTAGTTCATATGCTCATTTTTTTAGTGAAGGTAAATTTTGTTTCATTTTTAATGATAATAACCGAAATTACTTAGATAACGGTGATTTTAATACCACTGATGGAATTAGAGCCACCAATTTCAGCAGAAACAGAACCACGATTGCTTCGGTAGAAATTGACATTCAGTCTGGAGAGGTTGTTCGACAATCGATGTTTAGTCAAAAAGAAATTAATTCCATCGTAGTTCCAAAATTATTTTCGGTTGATCAATTCAATAAACAGTTGATCTTGTATGCTGTTTCTGGGGGCAGGGAACGATTTGGAATATTAAACCTAAAATAAAATTGACACGGGAAGAATTGTTTATCATTGAGTTGGCGCATTCCATGCAGCAATTTGGAATTCCTTCTCATAGACTAGAAAATTCAATCAATGATGTATCGAAGACAATTGGAGTTCAAGCTACCGTTATTCCCAACCCAGAATATGTTTCAATTACTTTTCTTTCAAGTGAAAAGCCGTTTACCATCAATAAAAAAAGCGGGCGCATTGATATTAATTTTGATCGAATTGTTGCCTTAAGTGAATTAGTAGAACAGGTTTTACAGAAAAAAATTACGATTGAGCAGGGTTTAGCTGGTTTAGTTAGTATTCATGGTAAACCCATGCTATATTCAAAGTGGGTTACTATTTTTTCAATTTCCCTTTCATCGATTAGTGCCGCTTGTGTTTTTGGTGGTGGTTATAATGAAATGTTTGTTTCTGGTATTATTGGTTTATTTGTTGGATTTATTAGTGTTTGGCTGCCTCATTTCTCGAAAATCTCTTTGTTACTTTCAGCTACTTTCGCTATTTTTTTCTCCCATTTTTCAGTTTCTTTTTTGGGTTCTTATTCATATGAAATCGCATCAATAACGGGTCTTATCTTATTGATTCCCGGATTTACCTTATCTTTAGCAATATCTGAATTAGCTCACAGTCATGCGCAATCAGGAACGATACGTTTAGCGCAATCCATAATTTCTTTTATCATGATGGCTGTTGGTATTGGATTAGGATATCAATTGGTTTCTTTTATTCCTATTGAAAGTGGAACAAGCGCTTTTACAACTCACCCTTCGTGGTTGATCTACTTGGCTTTACTTTTGATTCCTGCAGGTTTTTTAGTTTTATTCAATGCACTTCCCAAACACTATCCGTGGATTTTCTTTGCATGTCTTATTTCCTATTTCAGTTTAACCTTATTTGATTTCCTAACAGTTGATGGATTACCTGTTTTCTTTTCTGCTCTAACGTTGGGCTTAATGAGTAATGCTATCGCTAGATGGAAAAAACTTCCCGTTTCTCTGATGCTCGTTCCTGGTATTATTTTATTGGTTCCTGGTTCCATTGGGTTTAAAAGCCTTTCTTATTTAGTTAATAATCAAACCTTAACAGGAATAGACTCTGCATTTTCAACTATTATTTCAGCAGTTGCTTTAGCCTCCGGCTTATTGTTTTCTAATATTCTTTTGAATTCAAAACAAGGATTTTAATCCCGAAATCGTACATCTTCCATGAAATGCATTTTATTCATTTCACCAACTTCCAACGTGTAAAAACCAAATTCTTCGGTTAGTATTCCTTTTAGCTGATAAACTCCCCGCCCGCGAAAAGGGAATTTCCTACCTGATTCCGGAAAATGAACCGAATCAATTGTTCCCCCTTGTAAATCAATGAATGTCCCAAAAAACATAACCTCTCCTTTGCTTGTATACGATTTTTTTAATGCTGATAAATACCCGTATGTTTCAATACGTTGTCCTAAATAAGACTGAAATTCGGATGATAAAATATGTTTCCCGATGGATTTCGCTACCAAATCAAATGGATTTCGCAACGGAAAACCTAATAATTCCAGTTCTTCAAAAGCAGATTCTAACTCTTCTTCGGCCAACAAGGGTAAGCTAAACTGCATGGGTTTTTCTTCAAACAAAGTAAGAATAGCAGCACGTTTAGGAGCTTTTTGATAATACTGATAAGTTAACCACAACATATTTTTTTTATTCTCCGGAAAAGTACGAAGCGCATCAATTCGAATAAGTAAAACAAGTTGCTCTAATGGAATAGAAATCCGTTTCATTATATCATCAAAATCCAGAAATCGTCCATTTTTTGAACGCTCCTCCAAAATTGAAAGAATCGTTTTTGACTCAATTCCATTAATCAGCATGCATCCCAAAATCAATCGATTTCCTTTTAACACACACTCCCACCTACCCTCATTGATACAAGGAGATTCAATAATAGCTCCCCACTTTCGTGCTTCGTGCACATAGACTTCCGTACGGTAATATCCTCCAAAATTATTAATTGTTGCAGTAAGGTATTCTAATGGATAATATGCCTTCAAATAAAGACTTTGATAACTTTCTACGGCATATGAAGCAGAATGACCTTTGGAAAAAGCGTAGCCAGCAAAACTTTCAATTTGTCGCCAAATATCTGCTGTGAGTTCATTCGAATGACCTTTTGCTAAACAATTGGTGAAAAACGAACTCCTTACTTGCTGAAATTCTTCTCGTGAGCGAAATTTACCCGACATACCCCTGCGCAAAACATCTGCTTCAGCAAGCGATAAACCGGCAAAATGGTGGGCAACCTTTATGACATCTTCTTGATACACCATTACGCCATACGTTTCCGGCATAATATCCAACATAATTGA
The DNA here is from genome assembly GCA_964612725.1 of uncultured Lishizhenia sp. Taxonomy (GTDB): domain Bacteria; phylum Bacteroidota; class Bacteroidia; order Flavobacteriales_D; family Crocinitomicaceae; genus UBA952. Next base: position 16,431 of record CAZTFG010000019.1, read on the forward strand.
ATTCGCTTGCTTTCTTCTTTCAGGGTATAGATGCCTTAAAATATATTCACGCATCATACCTGATTGCGCAACACCGGGTCGAATAATTGAACTTGCGGCTACTAAATCCAAATATGTTTTTACCTTTAATTTTATCATCAACATACGCATGGCGGGTGATTCAACATAAAAACACCCCAGAGCCTGAGCATTTAATAATAAGTCACGAACCTTTATATCTGTTTTAAAATGATTCACATCATGAATATCATGCGGTTGATTTTCAGGTTGATTATAACCAATAATATCCAAACAATCATGAATCTTTCCCAAGCCGCGTTGACTCAAAACATCAAACTTAAACAAGCCTACTTCTTCTGCTTCTAGCATAGAAAATTGAGTGGTAGGATATCCTTTTGGGGGCATAAATGTCGCAGTATAATAGTGCATCGGTTTTTCACTTATGATAATTCCACCAGCATGAATACTAAGATGAGAAGGCAATCCCTGAATATGATTACTGTATTTCAACACCAATCGAGACACATCATCTAAACAAGAAACATCCATTTTACTTTGAATCAGTTTATCAATTTCTTCCTTAGGCAAACCAAATACTTTCCCCAATTCTCGAATCGTTGCTTTAAATTGGAACGTATTATAGGTACAAAGCAAGGTCGCATGTGGAAAACGATTAAAAATATAATCAATTACATCATCTCGATCTCGCCATGAAAAATCAATATCAAAATCAGGAGGATTTTTACGAAATAAATTGATAAATCGTTCAAAATACAAGTCTAATTCGATGGGATCCACATCTGTTATTCTCAACAAATAGGCAACCAAACTATTGGCACCACTTCCTCTACCCACATAGAAATATCCTTTTGAACGAGCATAGGATGTAAAATCCCTTGTGATTAAAAAATAGGACAAATAATCCTTTTGCGTAATGATTTCAATTTCTTTATCCATGCGCTGCATAATTTCTTCAGAAGCGCTGCCATATCGATAACTCAATCCTTCCTCACACAACAATTTTAACGTTTGTAAATCTTCGTATTTGCTCTCTTTATACGTTGCTTTATTTTGTGGAATCGCTTGTTCTCCAAAAGCAAAATGAATGTGACATGATTTTAAGATTGTATCCGTCCGAAAAAAAATATCCGGATAGTTTTCCCATTCTTTTTGCCATGCTTCGTAGCTAATCAATCGCTCCTGTTCTTGTGCTTGTTCCGTTTTAGGCAATTTAGAAAGTAAACAATTAGAAGAAATCGCTCGAAGCAATCTATGGGCATTAAAATCGCGTTTGTGCCGAAAAGTCATGGGCTGTAAAGCAAGTATTCTATTCCGAATTTGGGGATGCTTTGCTAATAAAAAATCTTTATTTTGATTGGGCTGAAAAAAAACAAATTCATTTGACTTTAACGTTGGCGGAAGGTTTTCAAAAGGATAAATAACATAAGAATTCTGAAGTTGTGGAGGTGTACTTGAAAATGGGATTTCTTGATGTAAATGTGCTGATACAAATTGATTAATTTCAAAAAAACCTTCCTTATTTTGGGCTAATAAAACATACTGAAGTTTCATCCCATTTCGAATATCCACTCCAAGAATAGGATGAATTTTTTTTTCTTGTGCACGTCGCACAAAACTCAATCCTGATCCTGTATGATTGATATCCGTCAACACAGCGTAGGGATAACCCGAATCTGAAGCCCAATTAATGAGTTCCTCAGGAGACAATATCCCATATTTAATACTGAAATAGGAATGTAACATCTTATTTTTATCCCCCCCTATTTTCTACAATTGTTTGTGAAACGCTGCCAATTTTCTTTCTAATGCTATCAATTTGGACAAAAGCCTTTCTTTTTCTTTTTCTGTTAATAAATGTAACTGATTAGCAATTTCGAGTTGCGCAAACAATTCAAATGCTGCACTCATAGAAGACTGAATAGATTGCTTAAATTCTTTTTTGCTTTCCCTAGATGACCCTTCTGCTATGTGAGACGAAATCCGAACAACAGAATGCCTCATTTGGTCAATTAATCCATTCTTTTCATCTAAAGGAAATGTTTTTGTTTTTTCATAAATCTCACTCGCAAACTCAATGGATTCGCTCCAGATTTCTAAATTTCTAAAATTATGCATCGTATTTATTTATTACATTTTTCTACTTGCCAAAATAGCAGGCGGCTCACCCGCAAATGGATTAAATGCCCCAATGGTTTTAGCTTCCATACCTATTGCTCGAATGATTGCACGATCCCCATAGCGATTCCGAATGCGATCAAGCGCGTTATACAAGGAAGGATAATCGGTTTCATCACTAAATAAACCCAACTGATAATGCCCAGAAACCAACGTACTAAATCGAACACCAATCAGACGAACCAATAAACGACGATTATAAAGTCGGGTAAATAATTCGGCTACAACTGGAAGCAATTCATGATCAGCTGCCGTATATGAGACCTGCTTTTGGAGTGTCTGAGTTTGAAAATCAGAATAACGAATTTTCACTGTTACACAACCGGTTAGTTTATTTCCTCTACGCAATTGAAATGCTAGATTTTCTGCCATTGCAGCCAAAATTCCACGAAGCTTAACTACATCAATCGTATCTCGATCAAATGTGCGCTCCGTTGAAATCGATTTTCGTTCATTATAAGGTTCGACTGGTGTTTTATCTAATGCATGTGCTTTTTTCCAAATTAGAACTCCATTTTCACCCAACGCACTCTGCATTAGCTCAACGGGCATTTCTTGAACTGTTTGAATTTTCTTTACGCCCAAACTACACAATGTATGGTACGTTTTTAAGCCTACCATTGGAATTTTTCTTATAGAAAGAGGAGCCAAAAATTCTTTCTCAGTGCCTTGATAAATGTGAATTTGATTATTAGGCTTCGCTTCGCCGGTTGCGATTTTGGATACTGTTTTATTAATCGACTGCCCAAAAGAAATGGGTAATCCTGTCTCATGAATAATCCGTTGGCGAAGTTCTGTTGCATATTTTACCGTACCGAAAAAACGATCCATACCAGTCAAATCCAAGTAAAATTCATCAATTGAAGACTTCTCAAAAACAGGTACTGATTCACGAATAATTTCAGTGACCAATTTTGACTCTTCCGAATATATTTGAGTATTTCCTTTAATGATAATCGCTTCCGGACAACGTTCCTTTGCCATTTTCATAGGCATAGCTGAATGAATACCAAATTTTCGTGCTTCATAACTACATGATGCAACCACTCCCCGATCGCTGGTCCCGCCAATTAATATTGGCTTTCCAATTAATCGACTATCTTTTTTTCGTTCGCACGAAACAAAAAACGTATCCAAATCCATGTGTACAATTGAACGCAATCCTTCCATTACCTAATTTTTAAGGTTTATTTTTATCGTGGTAATGTATATCGATTAGAAAAACCGGAATCGTTTGGCTCACCAGGTTTGACTCCACAAAGATAAAATTAATTATTATATTCTAATCATTTTTTTAGATTATTTTTTAATCATTTTAAAATTTCGATATATTTAACATACATTGACAGCGAGCTATTAAATAAACTTCTATTTTTGAATAAAATCAAATAAAATGAAAAGATCGTATATTATTTTAGGCTCCATTGTACTTATTGTATTAATTGGAATTTTCACTTACCGAAGCATTTATAATAGTGCCGTTTCATACCAAGAAGAGGTAGATAAAACATGGGGAGATGTTCAATCAGCATACCAACGAAGAGCCGATTTAATACCTCAATTAATTGAAACAGTTAAAGGAGCTGCAAAAAATGAAAAAGATATCTTAACTCAAGTAACCAACGCGAGAGCTGGTATTGTAAACGCAAAAACACCAGAAGACATGGAAATTGCCGGAAAAAAAATCAATACAGCCATCAATCTCGCATTTGAAGCCTATCCTCAAATTCGTTCAACTGAAAATTTCCAAGAATTGCAATCTCAATTAGAAGGATCTGAAAATCGGATTAACAAATCCCGAAATGACTACAACGATGCTGTAAAAAAATACAATACTCACATACGTGGTTTCTTTAGTAGTATGTTTTTAAATAGCGAAACGTTCCCTAAAAAAGAAGCATTTAAAGCAGCAGCAGGCTCTGATAAAGCACCGGAAGTAAAGTTCTAATATGAATTTTAAATTTAGCCAATCTGATAAAAATCGAATTCTTGAAGCCATTCAAGAAGCGGAAAAGCAAACGTCCGGCGAAATTCGTGTTCATGCAGATTCAAAATGTTCTAACGATCCTATAAAAATAGCGATTGCACATTTTGAGCGATTGAAAATGCATGAAACAAAAGACAGAAATGGCGTATTGATTTATATTGCTCGACGAGACAGGAAGCTAGCTATCATTGGAGATAAAAATATCAATGAAAAAGTTCCTGCCAATTATTGGGAAACTACCAAAGACAATCTAATCTCTGCATTCAAAAAAGGTGAATATATAAATGGAATTACGCATGCCATTGCGGATGTTGGAGAAAAGTTGAAAACTCATTTCCCTTACCTTTCTGATGACACAAATGAATTAGCGAACGATTTAAGTATAGGAGAAGGAGAATGAAAAAGCAATTACACCTCTTTTTAGCTTTTCTATTTTGTGTTGTTAGCACACTAAAGATAGTGGGTCAGGATGATATTCCCAATGCCCCTTCCCCACCCAAATTATACGTTAATTTATCGAAACAATTTCCTGATTTCTTGAGCGCGGAGCAAGCTTCAAAACTAGAAAAAGACCTTGAAAATTTCGAAAAAGAAACATCTAATGAAATTGTGGTGGTTATTGTGGACGACCTTAATGGATATGAGAAAGCCGATTACGCAATTAAACTGGGGGAAAAATGGAAAATCGGGAAAGAAAAAGAAGACAATGGTATTGTAATCCTTATTAAACCTACCAAAACAAATGGTAAGCGCACTTCTTTTATTGCAACAGGAAGAGGTCTAGAAGGAGCCATACCGGATATTACCTGCAAACGAATTGTCGAAAAAGAACTCAATCCAAATTTAAAAAATAACAAAAACTACGAAGGAATTTCAGCGTCTTTGGTTGTTCTTAAAAAATTAGCGAAAGGAGAATTTAATCACAAAGATTACGATAAGGAAGAAGAGAGTCCGTGGTGGTTAAATTTACTAGTCATTCTTGGTATCATCTTGTTTGTCTTCTTTATTAGAAGAAATGGCGGCGGCGGATTTACAGCCGGATCAAGTGGATTTTTCTATGGTGGTGGATTTGGTCGTGGATCTGGAAGTAGTGGTGGCGGTGGATTTGGTGGATTTGGCGGCGGAAGTTTTGGTGGAGGCGGTGCTGGAGGAGATTGGTAAATCTTTCCGCTTTTTCAATCCTATCTAACTAAATTCGAATCTTTTACATCAATTAAAAAACGATTTCGAACTTCTTCCAATGAACTAACCATTGGATTCAATAATTTCCAATCCGAATACTGATTTAAGTCTTGAAAATGAACTCGTTTCATCTCATTTTCATTATAAATTAACACAAACAAACGATTAAAAAAATCGGTGTTTAATTCTGCACTCAATTGTTTCATCATCCGCACAGAAGAATCAATTGAACAACCGGATGCATTCATTACTTCTTCATCTACAGCCAACAGAACCAATTGATTCAATAATACAGTACCAGAAGCCATCAATTTTGTTCCGTGAGTAGCCCATTTATTTTGGGTAAAATCCGTTATGGTTTGTTGAATATAATCTAACTCAGTAGCATCAAATGATCGATCTGCTAAATACAACCAAACACGACTTGTATTCGGTAATTCACTCAATAAATTACTAAAGTTCGGCAGCATTGGCAATCAATTCGGCAACATCCAATACTTGAATCTCACTCTCTTTCTCAGCATGTTTAATACCGTCAGTCATCATCGTATTACAAAACGGACAACCTGTGGCAATAATCGAAGAGTTTGTTTCAAGTGCATCTTCCGTTCGCTCAATATTTATCTCCTTATTTCCTTTTTCTGCTTCCTTAAACATCTGAGCACCACCTGCACCACAACACAATCCGGTTGTTTTGCATCGCTTCATTTCAACCAATTCGGCATCCAACTTTTCAATCAATGAACGAGGTGCTTCATACACATCATTCGCTCGACCTAAATAACAAGGATCATGAAACGTAATTTTCTTTCCTTTAAAAGTTTGACTTCCTTCAAGCGCTAACTTTCCGGTATTTATTAAATCCTGGATTAATTGGGTATGATGTATCACTTCATATTCTCCACCTAATTCAGGATATTCATTTTTTAAGGTATTAAAACAATGAGGACAAGCTGTTACAATTTTTTTAACCTCATAACCATTTAAAACCTGAATGTTCATCATGGCTTGCATTTGAAAAGTAAATTCATTTCCAGCACGTTTAGCTGGATCTCCTGAACAACTTTCCTCCGTTCCCAAAACGGCAAACTTAACTTGGCAATGATTTAATATTTTAACTACTGCCTTTGTTATTTTCTTTGCACGATCATCGAAACTGCCTGCACAACCAACCCAAAACAACACATCTGCGGTTTCTCCATTTGCAAGCATTTCTGCCATTGTAGGTACTTTCAAACTCATATCTTAATCTTCGTTAGCCCAATTTAATCTATCATTCGGAGAAAATTGCCAAGGCGCTCCATTGTTTTCTATATTTGTCAACATTCCCGTCAACTCAGTAGGCATCTTTGATTCTTCCATCACTAAATACCTTCGTAAATCTACAATAATAGAAAGTGGATCAATATTTACCGGACACTCTTGAACACATGCGTTACAAGAGGTACAAGCCCAAATTTCTTCTTCAGAAATATAATCTCCAAGGAGACTTTTCCCATCTTGATATTCTTTCCCGTTCTTTCTCAACGAATCACCCACTTCCATCAATCGATCACGTGTATCCATCATGATTTTTCGAGGAGATAATTTTTTACCCGTAATATTAGCAGGACAAGAAGATGTACATCGCCCACACTCCGTGCAGGTATATGCATCTAACAAATTTTTCCACGTTAAATCCGTTACATCCTTAGCACCAAAACGTTGAGGAGCTTCTTCTGGATTACTGGGAGCTGCAAAAGGATCAGCTGAAGGATCAAGCATTAATTTCACCTCGTTAGTAACAGATTCCATGTTGGAAAACTTCCCTTTCTTCTCCAAATTCGAATAATAAGTATTTGGAAATGCTAATACAATATGTAAATGCTTGGAATACGGCAAGTAATTTAAAAAAACAAATACCATTATAATGTGTCCCCACCATCCAATCTGTTCTAAGGTATGTAATGTTTCAATAGAATCGATTCCTCCGAATAGTATGGGAGATAAAAACGAACTCACTGTAAATCCATACCCTACATTCGAATGCAACACTTGGACAGCCTCATCAGCACCATTCATAGTGAAGATACAAGACAAAAGAATAATTTCAAAAATCAGAATAAGGTTTGCATCTTGTTTTGGCCACCCTTTCAACTCCGCCATATTCAAACGTGGAAGTTTCAACATATTTCTTCTCGCTAAAAAGGCAATCGTAGCAAAGAAAGTTAACACAGACAAAACCTCTATGAAACTAATCATAAAAGTATAAAAACTTCCTAACGCTTCTCTGAATGAACGATGACCACCACTTAACCCATCCGCAACAATTTCAATCAACTCGATTTGAGTAATTACAAAAGCTGCATATAAACATAAATGAAGTAAGGCAGGGATAGGTCGAGTAAACATTTTTTTCTGTCCAAAAGCAACCAAGATCATTGTTTTCCAACGATCACTTGCTTGACCTGATCGATTTACCTCTCGTCCTAACAATATATTCTGACGGATTTTATAAACATTCCAGGAGAAAAAACCAACTCCTCCAACTAAAAGTAATGCAAATGCAATAATGTGAATCATATGATTGAACTATTCAGGAATACTATCCAATATTTTTTTCAATTTCTTTTCATCTTTCGGGCTCAATTGAGTTCCCTTTACCTTCGCTCCAAAAACACTCATATGAATGTATCGATTTGGATTTTTCTGCAAATCTTGCAGTAAATTCTGCAAATCTTTATTTGAGTTAACAAGCTCGTTGTACAATTGTTTATCGTTCAACAATAATCCAATTGAGCCGTCACCATTTTTAATTTTTACTAATACGTCATTAAAACTCTTAAGCGATTCTTTCGCTTCAGATATTACTTCTTTATATTTTGATGTTAGAATATCATCCGTAATTTTCTTAGTATTCCCAATGATTGAGGTTACTTCTTCATTACTTTTCTTCAAATTATTGGTGATATTCTCAACATTATTTAAGATTTTATCAAATTTGATTTTTTCATCGGCAACAAATCCTTCCATTTCATTGGCAACATTCCCCAATTTTTTTATGGCTAATTTCACTTCTTTCATGCTTCCTTCTATTTCAGAAGTAGCGGTATTATCCCAAAAAGCGGAAAGAGAACCAACCATTTTGTCAACAGAGCTCATCATTGCCTGAACTTTCTGAGAAATAGGATCCGCATATTGTTTTACTTGTGAAAACATATCTACGGAAAGTTTTCCTTCAATTGTTTCACCTGGCTCAACAAATCCCTTTGATAAATCAGGATTCAAGTATAATAACATCCCTTTATTTAATAAATCTAAGGATCCAACTTCTATTCTAGAGCCTTTTGGAATTTGAATGTTTTTTTCGGAAATAGAAAAACCAATTTTCACTTTTTTGTCTGGCGTATTGGATGCTACATATTCAATTGACATGACCTTTCCAACAATTACACCGTTTAAAGTTACATTTGCAGAAGGTGCAATTTGGCCTGAATTAGGGAAGTATGCATAATATATTTTATCGCCACCGAAAAAGCTGTTTCCCTTCAAGAAATTAACTCCAGCAACTAGAAATACGATAGCTGCAATTGCGATTAAGCCTGCTTTTAACTCTTTTGAAAACTTCACTTTCCTTATTTTTCTGCTAATTTAATACCTTTTTCCAAATTAATCCGTTCACCATTTAAAAATGCAACTACAAAAGCGGTAGAGAATCCAAGCTTTCTAACTTCATTTTTATATTCATTTGCACCTTTAAAATCTTTTACAAATCGTCCTGTAGCATATTTATACAAATTGTCATGCTTGTACTCAAAAACCTCTAATCCTTTGAATCGAGAGGAAGTAGGCGCGATTTGCTTTTCAGACATATCAAATTGAATTCTAAATACTACAGTATCTTGGGGTTCGTTTTTTGAAGAACTTGATGAAACCGGTTTATCAAATGGATTTTCAATTTTATCCGAATCCTTTGGTTTTACTGGCTCTTCCTTCTCAATTGGACTTGAATTACCTGAGCCGGAACTAGTTTGTTCTGAAACACCTTCCAACTTGTTTTTATAGCGCTTAAATGCCCTAAACATAGCATCAGCCATTTGTAATTGACCGTCTTTACTCCCTAAAAATTTCTCCTCATTTGGATTCGTTAAAAACCCGGTTTCGATTAATACACTTGGCATGGTTGTTTGGTGAAGCACCAGAAACCCCGCTTGTCTTACGCCTCGATCATGTCGACCTATAGACTTGAATTCAGATTGTAAGCGATCTGCGAATAAAATAGATTGATTCAAATACACGGACATTTGTAATTGAATGATAATTAATGCATCTGGTGAAAGGTCAATATTCTTATATCGAGCCCCCTTATCTTGTTCCAATTTTATAATGCTATTTTCACGTTCAGCCACTTGTTTTTGAGAATCCGTTTTGTGTAAACCTAAGACATAGGTTTCAGCACCATAAGCACTTGGCGATGCAGAATTAGCATGAATGCAAATAAACAAATCCGCTTTGTTGCGATTGGCAATAGCCGCACGTTCATGTAATTCCACAAAAACATCTTTATCTCTCGTGTAAATAACTTTCACATCCGGAAAATTCTTCTTAATGGATTCACCAAGTTTTAATGCAATCGATAAACAAACGTGTTTTTCATAATTGGAAGCCCCCAAGCAACCTGAGTCGTGTCCTCCATGTCCCGCATCAATAACGACTGTTTTCAACGCTGTTTTTTGAGCCTCTAACTGGAAACTAAAAAACAAAATAAAAATAACACCTGCCAGAACGGAAGATGAACGTCGAAAAAGAACCGATGCATTAACAATTTTAATAGCTTTGTACTCGTTAAAATTCATATTACAAATTTAAAACGGCTTCTTGAGCAAGATACATACCATATTTTTAGTTTTCTTCGTTCCATTGTTGATAATGTTTTCTTCGCGAATTTGTTACGCTCAACCTATTGGAATAAAGGATACCATTTATTTGGATGATGAATCCATGAAGGACGTGCTCATTTATAATGCAAAGGATTCCCTGTACACCGATTTTAAAAACAAGAAAATTTATTTGTGGGGCAATGCAAAAGTTGAAATGACCGGAATCAATATGGTTGCAGGATACATTTTAATTGACCTAGACAAAAATGAAATCCTTGCCTCTTATCGATTGGAAAAAGATAGCATTAGAACTGAAATGCCCGTTTTTACAGATGGCAGTGAGCGAATTGAAGCAGCTAGAATTCGATATAACCTAAATTCCAAACGAGGCTTTATAGAGGAAACGAATATTAAACAAGAAGAGACCTATTTATATATGGGGGTCGCAAAAAAACAATCCAACGACGATATTCATTTCATTAATGGTCGATTTACTACCTGCGATCAATTGGAGCCACACTATCATTTTCAACTCTCGAAAGCAGTATTAATTCCTGAAAAAAGAATTGTTACCGGTCCCATGAACCTCCATATTAATGGAGTCCCTACCCCTCTTGGATTGCCCTTTAGTGCCATTCCATTAAAAACAAAGGAACGAGATAAAGGATTTATTTTTCCTGAGTTTGTGCCGCTTTCAGCCTACGGTTTTGGTCTTCAGAATCTGGGCTATTACATACCCATCAATGATCGACTTCAAACTACCTTGTATGCTAATTTATACAACCGAGGCAGCTGGGGTTTGCGAAATGAGTTGGATTATGCAAAACGTTATGGCTATTCAGGAAAGTTGAACGTGGGGTTTCAACAGTTTTTTAGTGGGTTCCCGAGTAATGACAAACCTTTTAAAGTGTCGGTAATGTGGACACATCGCAAAGATCCAAAATCAAACCCCAATTGGAATTTTAGTTCAAGCGTAAATTTCATTTCAGATAACCAATCGAAGAATAGCTTAGATCCATTGAATCCTACCTATTTTAATAACAGTTTCAATTCGGACGTCAATCTGAACAAATTGTTTCCTGGAAAACCTTTATCTATGGGGGTAAAAATGTCTGTGAGACAAAATTCAATCACCAGAAACATTGCACTGATAAGTCCAATACTAAATATAAACGTCAATCGTGTTTTCCCATTCAAAGGCCTTGTAAAAAATCCATCCAATGAATTTGAAAAAATGTTGGAGCGTACCGGATTTACTTATTCCATGGAAGGTCAAAATCGCTCAACGTTTGGAGATTCTCTACTCAATCAAGGAGCTTTCTCGCAAATTGGAAGTAAATTTTTCAATGGTGTATCACAACAAATGTCCTTGCAATCGACCTTTGGATTATTTAAAAATGCAATTAAAATTAACCCCAGTATATCGTATGCCAATAAAATCAATTTGCAGCAAATTCAAAAAAATTACGACGCATCCATTGATAATTCAAAAACGGATACGATCCAAAAATTTGGAATGGCTCATGATTTCAACTTGAATGTGAATTTAACCACCGTTGTTTACTCCTATTATCGATTTATCGGGAAAAGTAAACCGATTTTGCGTCATCTAATGACTCCAACCATTGGTTATCGATATGTCCCTGGATTAAACACCCTTTCATCTTCTTTCGCTGGTGCCGGACAATCCTTAATAAGTTATTCACCGTTTGAAAAAAGTATTTACCAAGCCAATTATGGAAATACGTCGAGTTTTTTAACTTTTGGGGTGAATAACACGTTTGAACTAAAACGAAAATCAAATAAGGACACAATAACCGGTTTTTCTAAGTTGCGTTTGGTGGATCAATTTTCCATAACGGGTAATTATGATTTTCAGCGCGATTCAATGAACCTTTCCAATATTGCCTTAAACCTACGAATTAGTCCTGCTAACTGGATCAATTTTGTATCAACAGCCAATTTTAGTCCTTACAGCTGGAATGCACAAACCGGAAAAACGGAAGGGAAATTTGCGGTTTCAACGCAACAAGGACTGGGCCGATTCCTATCCACCAACTTTACTAGTACGATCACGATTGCACCGAAAAAAAGTAGAGAAATCATCGAGGATCGCAGCGATGAACTGAATACAAATTGGAATGCTGATTATAATTACTTTGCCTTGCATCCTGAGCAATTACAGCAATTTAATATCCCTTGGAAATTGAACATTTCGCATGTTGTGGGTATTAATGCAAATACATTTAAAACAACCTCAAACTCTTCTGATTACAACCTCATCCATACCCTTGTTGCGCAAGGAGATATGAGTTTTACACGAAGGTGGAAAATGGGGGCCAATTTAAATTTCGACATGAAAAAAGGTAAAATATCCAACGCTTTTCTTTCACTCGGACGAAATTTACATTGTTGGGATTTGTCTTTTTATTGGACACCCATTGGAACCAATAAAAGCTTTTTGCTAACCATTAGAAATACTTCAACTATGTTGCGGGATGCTAAACTAGATTTCAGAAAACCTCCAGTATTTTTATAAATGGGCAAAGCTAACATTGCAATTATTGGCGGTGGTGCAGCCGGATTTTTTGCCGCCATATCTGCTAAAAAACATTACCCAGAGGCAGAGGTAATTATTTTTGAAAAATCGGATAAAGTACTTTCAAAAGTCAAAATTTCAGGTGGTGGGAGGTGCAACGTAACCCATGCTTGTTTCGATAATAAGCTATTAGCATCTCACTATCCGCGTGGAGAAAATTATCTTCGGAAAGCCTTTGAGCAATTCAATGCGGCGGATACTATAGAATGGTTTAAAAAACGAGGTGTTTCCATGAAAACTTATTCGGATGGATGTGTTTTTCCCGTTTCGAATGATTCTCAAACCATAATTGATTGTTTTTTAAAAGAAGTGCAACTCAGCGGGATTAAAATCAAACTTAAACAATCTATTACAAAAATCTTGCCTACACCCATGGGATTTGAATTGCAAACGCGAGAAGAAAAATTCCATGTTCAAAAAGTAATTGTTACAACCGGCGGTCAACCCAAGAGATCGGGCTTAGAATGGATAGAAAACCTCGGACATACGATTATTGAGCCAGTACCTTCGCTGTTTACGTTCAACATGCCAACGAACCCTATTCGAGCATTGATGGGAAACGTGGTAGAAAAAGCTACCGTTAAAATTGAAGGAACAAAACTAATTGGCAAAGGACCTTTATTGGTGACGCATTGGGGAATGAGTGGACCGGCCATTTTACTTCTATCTGCTTGGGGAGCGCGCATTCTTCAAGAAAGGAGTTATCAGTTTGCCATTTTGGTGAATTGGTTAGATGATAAAAAAGAATCGTCATTAAGAGAACATATAAATGAGATTTTAGAAGAACACGGCGGCAAAATGATAGGCAATTTAAATCCATTTCCGGTTACCAACCGTATGTGGCATTTTCTTTTAGAAAAATCAGAAATTCACCCGGAAACGCGCTGGAAAGACATTGGAAAAAAGAATACCAATAAATTGGTAAACACCTTGTTAAATGACCGATATGAAGTAAGTGGGAAAACAACTTTTAAAGAGGAATTTGTAACAGCGGGTGGAGTTTCATTATCAGAAATTGATTTCAAAACCATGGAAAGCAAAAAAGTACCTGGGTTGTTTTTTGCCGGTGAATTGTTGGATATCGACGGAATCACAGGAGGATTCAATTTTCAAGCTGCCTGGACTACGGGTTTTATCGCCGGGAAGCATGTGGGGAATCAGTTTGAAAAATATGAATCAAAATAATACAAATCAACTCTAAAAAAATTTACCCCATTTCGTTTATTTTCAAAGCATATGATGGAAAAGAATATTCCAATCGACTTATTTCTATTCAGAAATATTGTTAACTTAATTTGAAGATAGTTGATCAAAAAAACAATCAATCACCTCTCTAGGTCTCACCTCAAAGGGAGAAGCAATTTTATCTTATCGACACCCTAGACTTAATTTACCCAGTTTTACACTATACAACCTACCAAGAAAAATATAAGGAGTTTTTAAAATGATTTTCCACGCGTTCCGCATCCAATTGATGAAAGAGGTGGATAAAATTGAGTTAGAATGAGCAATTAACAATAAGAACCCTCAATCCTCCAAATATCCAAACTTTCCATTTTGAAAATCTTGAAAGGCTTGAACCAATTCTTCTCGTGTATTCATGACAAAAGGTCCATGTGCAGCGATGGGTTCATTGAGCGGCTCGCCAGAAAGAATTAGGACCATCGATTGATCGAGCCCTTTGATGTGAAAAGTTTCACCTTCATTTTCAAATAACACGAAATGATCCACTGGTACGATTGAATCTCCATTAACTTGAATTTCACCCTCTACAACCAATAATGCCGTGTTATAAGTCGCAGGAAAATCAAATGATGCCTCTCCTGCTTCATTGATATTCACATTGAACATAGAAACGGGACTAAAAGTAAATGCAGGACCTTTCACTCCCTGGTACTCACCCGCAATAATCTCTACTTTTCCACCCTTATTTTCAAGTTCAACCTCTCCCATTTGTTGATTGGCAATTGCTTGGTATTTTGGAGGTGATATTTTGAATTTTGCAGGTAAATTCACCCACAATTGCACCATCTGAAACTCCCCGCCCTCTTTGCTG
>CAZTFG010000020.1:0-30858 GCA_964612725.1 uncultured Lishizhenia sp.
GTGAAGTAGAACATTAATTAATATTTAAAAAGACTGCCATGGCAGTCTTTTTTTTGCCTTATAATTAGTGATTTCAAGTTAGTTATGGAATATTAGTTTCAAAAACATTTATGTTCCGACAAACATCTGAAACAATGACTTGTATACAACTTATTTCTTTAAAAGGTATAGGGATATTACAGAATAGTTGTTTGTTTTTGTATTCATAATTTGCAGGAACCCATTCGCCATTTATATAAATATTGTAATTCGCTATTTTTGACTCACTGTCACTAATAGTCCAATTTAAAACTTTAGATTTAGTTGAAATACCATAGGTTGAATAACTACTTGTTTTTATAATCGGTTTAATAGTATCACATATAATTTTATAAGTCCCAAATTTAAGCGCCTTCGTTTTTAATTTGTTACCTTCTATATAACTTTCACAATAGTCATATTTACCTTTATTAAGATAGCCTATAAAGTAATTTTTATTGAAAATATTTCCAGTAAATGATTTTGTAAATCCTATGATTATTGGTTTATGTATAGCTTGATTTTCATTGCCTATGGTTATTTTGTCACTTGATTCAGTCAATTTAATAGGTGTCGGTTCGTATAAACTGAACGTATCTATTACTATTTCGGTATGTTGAAGGGTAATAGAATAACTTTTGTTTGGCAACCAAAATAATGTCTCAGGAAAGAAATTGTTAGTTGTATCATTTTCACCTTCATTTATTTTTAAACCAAATGAAATTTTTTCTTTATTTTGAAAGGCATCTCTAGTTTCAATTGTTATTGGAATACTGTCACAAGGAAACAGTTTTATTAATTTTTTAGACTCGATGTGCATGGATGAAATTTTATTCATCGGATTATTAAAAAGTTTATGTATTTTTTCGCCCTGACTGTATTTAGAAAAATCTTTATAAGTATTAATATATCTTGTTTCTTCGAATGATACTTTATCCATTTTAGATTGATATATCAACTCAGCATTCGAGAATATTTTGTTTTCATATAGCCCGCATGAACCTGTAGAATGTTGGTCATACCCAGAAATACCAAAACCTAAATTCCCATATAGGAGAGAATAACTGGCAGGAAGAGAAATACAATTCCCTACAGTTAACTTACCATTTGATACACCAAAAGTTTTTAATTTATTTGGAATCATATATCCATCTTTACTTAAGCAGTATACATACACGGATTTAATAGTTGGTTTATAAATATCTTTGTTACCTAAACCAAAAAGAAGTGGATTCATAGGTGTATCAGTAGCTGTTTCTCTAATTTCAAAATGTAAATGGGGACCAGTTGAACTTCCTGTATTTCCTGAAAGGGCAAAAATCTCCCCTTTTTTTAATGGGATTTCATTGGGTGTAAGGTAGAGCTCAATTTCGTTGTTTTGTCGTTTGATTTTGGCAGCTGTAACTAAAGAATCTAATTTTCCAATGAATTTCGAGCAATGAGCATATACACTCGTAATTCCGTTAGGATGATTTATATAAACTACTTTACCATATCCATATGGAGATACCCTAACTCTAGATACATATCCATCATATATAGCATGTAAATCCAAGCCTTCAACACCATTCGTTCTATAATCGATTCCCATATGAAAATGATTAGGCCTTAAGTCACCAAAATAAGCACCAATACTAAGTGGGATTTTTAATGGTTTGTGGAAATTGTTGTCTTGTGACATTCCATTAAAAGTGATAAGGCAACAAATCCAAAGTAATTTAATTCTTTTTGAAAATCTAAGCATACTCAAAAATAGAAGTTTAATCATGGGTTATAAAAGAAGAATTTACAAAATTCGCACAGAATGGTGTGTAGAACTCATGGTTCAAAAAAATAATTTAATGGATTTAATCGCTCAAACTAAAAAATATTAGTTCGAAAAGTTCAAACATGTTGCTCGGAATGCTACCTTTGTATAAAGCCATTTTTATGACTGAGAGAATTCAAAATAGCATAGGTAATATTAAAGATAAAATTTCATCTCTTTTACAAGGGATTGATGAATTAAAAAATCAAAATAGTTCTATGTCATTAGAGATTCAATCGTTAAAACAAGAACTTGAAAAAAAAGCTCAAATTGAGCAGCAGTTGAATGTTTCGATTGATCACCTAAATCAGGAATTAGAAGTGGTAAAAAAGCAAGTTGTCGATCTTTCTCAGGCCCCAGTTGGACGTTCTGAGTCAGAAATTGATGAATTGGTAAAAGAAATAGATTACTGTATTGAACAACTTAAAAAATAGTTCATGGAGAAATTGTCATTAAATGTTGTAATTGGTGGAAGAACATATCCTTTGAAAGTTAATGTGGGGGAAGAAGTTCAAATTCAAAAAGCAGCTGAGGATATCAATCGCGCAATTCGATTATTACAAGAGAATTATGCTGTAAAAGATATGCAAGATTTATTGGCGATGTCTTCTTTGCAATTGCTGTCTAAAGCATCTAATAGGATGAATAAATCTGATGAACCAGATTTTTCTGAAATTGAAGACGCATTATCAGAAATAGAAAGCAAACTAAATCTTTAAAAAACCAGTTCTCCGATAGCTTTTTTGTATTTATTAAAAACAAATTAGGTTGTTATGGAAATTGTAATTGGACTATTAATTGGTCTTGTAGGTGGAGGGGGAGTTTTTGCTATTATTCAGCAGACAGCTCTAAAGACGAAACGTGAAAAACTAATCAAAGATGCTGAATTAGAAGGAGAGAATATTAAAAAAGATAAAATTCTTCAGGCAAAAGAAAATTTCTTGCGACTTAAAGAAGAGCATGAAACTACCATCAAAGAAAAAGAAAGAAGAATTCAATCAGGAGAAGATCGTATCCGAAACAAGGAGAAATCATTGAACCAGAAAATGGAAGATTTCGGCCGAAAAGAAAAAGAAATCGAAAAGAAACAACTGGAACTTGAGGCAAAAATTCAAGCATTTGATGTAAAAAATCAAGAATTAGAAAAAATGCAGCAAAAACGAGTTGCTGAATTATCTAAAATAAGTGGTTTGCCTGCTGAGGAAGCAAAAACAATGCTTGTTGAGGCGTTAAAAGATGAAGCAAGAACAAATGCTTTGGCGCACATTAAAGAAATTGTTGAGGAATCAAAATTAAATGCAAATAGGGAGGCAAGAAAAATTGTTATTCAATCGATTCAACGAGTTGCTACTGAACAAGCTATTGAAAATGCGGTGTCCGTTTTTAATATTGAATCGGATGAGATTAAAGGTAGAATTATTGGTAGAGAAGGTAGAAATATCCGTGCACTAGAAGCTGCTACTGGTGTAGAAATAGTTGTTGATGATACCCCAGAAGCAATTATTCTTTCTTGTTTTGATCCTGTTCGTCGTGAAATTGCTAGATTGGCATTGCATCAATTAGTTTCTGATGGTCGTATACACCCAGCTCGTATTGAGGAAGTTGTTGCGAAAACGCGCAAGCAATTAGAAGAAGAGATTGCAGAAACAGGACGCAGAACTTGTATTGATTTAGGTATTCATGGTCTTCATCCTGAACTTACAAGAATGGTTGGTAGAATGAAATATCGATCTTCTTATGGACAGAATTTACTTCAACACTCTCGTGAGGTAGCTAATTTATGCGCTATTATGGCTGCTGAACTCGGGTTGAATGTTAAAATTGCAAAAAGAGCTGGCTTACTTCATGATATCGGTAAGGTACCTGATGAAGAACCAGAATTACCACACGCTATTCTAGGAATGAAAATTGCAGAAAAATATGGGGAAAAGGCCGAAGTATTGAATGCAATTGGAGCTCACCATGATGAAATTGAAATGACTTCATTAATCTCTCCAATTGTTCAGGTATGTGATGCCGTTTCGGGGGCTCGTCCAGGTGCAAGAAGGGAAATTGTAGATGCTTATATTAAAAGAATTAAAGATCTAGAAGCATTGGCTTTGTCCTATGATGGTGTTTCTAGTGCTTTTGCTATTCAAGCAGGTCGTGAATTACGTATTATGGTTGAGGCTGAAAAAGTAACGGATGCCAAAGCGGATGAATTATCTTTTACCATTTCTCATCGAATTCAAACCGAGATGACCTATCCTGGTCAGGTGAAGGTAACCGTAATACGAGAAAAACGATCCATTAACTACGCTAAATAATTTCTTTGTAGAATTACCTATAGGGAACATTTTGCTTAATGGTGTGTTAGATAATTGTTTTTATACAAATTTACATGATTCAAACAGATATTATTATTATTGGAGCTGGTCCAGTTGGCTTGTTTACCGTTTTTGAAGCAGGTCTATTAAAATTAAAATGTCATTTAATTGACTCACTTCCTCAGCCAGGAGGACAATGTTCCGAGATTTATCCTAAAAAACCGATTTATGATATACCGGGTTTTCCTAGTGTATTGGCAGGAGAATT
Organism: uncultured Lishizhenia sp.; assembly: GCA_964612725.1. Taxonomy (GTDB): domain Bacteria; phylum Bacteroidota; class Bacteroidia; order Flavobacteriales_D; family Crocinitomicaceae; genus UBA952. The sequence continues at coordinate 4,400 of CAZTFG010000020.1, forward strand.
GATCGATAATTTAATGGAGCAAGCAGCCCCTTTTAAACCAGGTTTTACGCTTGGTGAGGCAGCTCAAACTATTGAAAAATCAGCCAATGGTAATTTTATCGTTACAACGGTTAAAGGAACGCAACACGAAGCACCAATCGTTATGATTGCAGGTGGATTAGGTGTATTTGAACCAAGGAAACCACCTATCGAAGGGCTTGAAAATTATGAAGACAAAGGAGTTGAGTATATAATTAAGGACCCTAACTTTTATCAGGGAAAACGTTGTGTGATCGCTGGTGGAGGAGATTCTGCGCTAGATTGGTCTATTTTTCTAACTGAAAATAAAATTGCATCTGAGGTTGTTTTAGTTCATAGAAGTAGCTCTTTCCGAGGACATCTAGATTCGGTGCAGAAAGTAATTGACTTGGCTGCAAAGGGTGAAATAAATTTAATCACTGAAGCAGAGGTTACCGCGATTTCTGGTGACGGTAAATTAGAAAAAGTTCAAGTAACCCATCAAACCAACGGGGTAATGGATTTAGAAGCCGATCATTTAATTCCTTTGTTTGGGTTGAAACCAAGTTTGGGTCCCATCGCTGATTGGGGTCTTGAAATTGAGAAAAGTGCTATAAAAGTGAACACCTTAGATTATTCAACAAATATTCCGGGAATCTATGCCATCGGTGATGTAAATACCTATGAAAATAAGTTGAAATTAATCCTTTGTGGATTTCATGAAGGTACGTTAGCGGTTCAATCTGCCTTTGCACGAATTCATCCTGAAAAGAAAAATGTGTTGAAATACACAACCGTGAATGGTGTACAGGGTTTTTAATGAAACTTATCTTCGCAAGTCATAATGTTAATAAGGTAAAAGAAATTGCTACCTTACTTCCATATTCTATTAATTTATTGTCTTTGTCCGATTTGGAGTTATTTGAAGAAATTCCCGAAACAGGCAATACGATTGAAGAAAATTCTTTATTGAAGGCACGGAATGTTTTCCAAAGAACAGGGATTTCCTGTTTTGCTGATGATACAGGTTTGGAGGTGGAAGCGTTAAATAACCGACCAGGTGTTATTTCTGCACGATATGCTGGTGACCAAAAGAATGATGAAGACAACTTGTATAAAGTTCTTAATGAGTTAGAATTTGAAGAAAATCGCAATGCACGATTTCGAACGGTGATAACTTTAATTCTAGAAAACGTAGAATATCAATTTGAAGGGATTGTATTAGGGAAATTAACCAAGGAAAAAAAAGGTAATGCAGGTTTTGGATATGATCCCATTTTTATTCCAGAAAATGAATCGAGAACATTTGCGGAAATGAACATGAATGAAAAAAATCAATTTAGTCACCGAGCTAGGGCATTCAATCAGATGATATCATTCCTTGAAAATAGATTTTTTTAAATTTAAATCACCTTCTTTTTAATCTTTTTTCTTGTTTTCCATTTTGAATACTCAAGGATTAAAAGAACCAACATTGCACATAAAAACGATTCCAATAAGTGAATCCATCCAGGAAATTCAAAGCTGAAAATTAATCTCAATGACGGATTTGTTAAAATAAAAATCAATAGTATGCTGGCTGTTATTAGTATGATTTTTACAGATTTATTTTTTTCTCTGATTACATCTAGGGCATTTCTCGAGGTTGAAAGAGTTGATAGAATTAAAAACAAATTCCCAAAAATAAGCGTGGAAAAAGTTAAAGCGCGCGTTTCTCCAGCAGAATGTCCTGCAGAAATGGATGAAAAATAAACGATTAATACGGCAATTAATAATAAAATTCCAATTTTGGCACTTTTAAGAATTTTTGATTTGCCAAAAAAGGAAATAGTGGGATTGCGAGGCAAGCGATTCATGATATTAATCTCCTCTCGTTCAGATTCAAAAGCGATTGAACATACGGGATCAATAATAAGTTCCATGATTACAACATGCAAAGGCATAAGTAAAATTGGAAACGATGGAGCAAAAGCGGGAATCAATGTTAATCCAATTATTGGGGTGTGTATGGCCAAAACATAGGTCATTGCTTTTTCTAAGTTGTCCATGATTTTACGCCCTGCTCGAATAGCTGATACAATTGAGCTAAAATTATCATCTATTAATACCATGGCAGAGGCTTCTCTTGCAACATCTGTTCCTTTTGCTCCCATTGAAATACCAATATCAGCTGCCTTTAAAGCTGGAGCGTCATTGATTCCATCTCCAGTCATTGCTACAATTTCTCCATTTGATTTAAGCGCTTTTATCAGACGAAGTTTTTGTTCTGGGACAATTCGCGCAAATAGATTACATACTTTTATTTTCTCTTTAAGTGCAGCATCATCCATTGTTATTAATTCCTTCCCGGTAATTATGGGTTCTCGCACTGAAAGTCCAGCTTGTTCAGCAATACTGCGAGCTGTGGCTGGAAAATCGCCTGTAATTATAATTACATTAATGCCAGCGGTTTCACATTCTTTAAGTGCTTGTGGTACTTCGGGGCGTATGGGATCTTCAAATCCAATTAACCCTGAAAATTTCAATAAAAAACCATGTTGTTTGTGGGGCAAATCTTTTTTTTTATCCCATACCGTTTCTGCAACGCCTAATACACGTTGCCCTTTAAGTGCTAGCAAATGAACGATTTCATATAAGCTAGCGGTTTCTGCAAGGGACAATTGACATAATTCAAAAATGGATTCTGGTGATCCTTTGCTACAAACTAAATAATTATCTCCTGGTTGATCGATTACATGCGTCATTGCAGATAGGTCATTTGAAAGAGCGAACTCTTTCTTGTTTTCCATTTTTGAGATTGCTTCCTTTTTTATTGAATTGTATGTTGAATGAATGGCTTTTTCCATGGGATCAACCGTTTGTTTATGAGAAGCATGGGAAGCAATTTGGAGAATATGTGCAACCGTTTCTTGATGAAGATTAAATTGAGCTGATGGTAATAAAATGGAATGAGTGTAGATGGAAGTGATTTCCATTTTGTTTTGTGTTATAGTTCCCGTTTTATCTGAACATAAAACCGTAGCCGAACCAAGAATTTCAATTGCTGAAGATTTACGTGTAAGCAGATTTTTTCTTGAAAGTCGCCAGGCCCCAATAGCAAGAAAAACGGACAAAATAACAGGGAATTCTTCAGGTAGCATTGCCATTGCTGTAGCGAGACCATTGAGTAAGGCTTGTGTAAAATCTCCCCGAGTGATAAAAAAAGCACCTATAACAATCAAACTAAGAATCACACCAATTAAAAATAATCGTTTAATCAATAATTTTATTTCTTTTTGAAGCTTTGTTTTTTCAATTTCTATGGTTTGTAAAGATTTCCCAATTTCTCCAAAGGCTGTTTTTAGTCCTGTATGTTTTACCTTAAAAAGCGCTCTTCCTTGAATAACCAAAGTGCCGCTAAAAACATTAGGTTCATCGGATGAAATCGATTTGTTTACCGGCAGTGATTCTCCTGTTAAAATAGATTCATCGATACTTAAATTCGAAGCTTCAAGTAAAACTCCATCAGCGGGTATGCGATCTCCTTCGTGTATTAGCACCAAGTCATCAGGAACAATTTCCCTTCCCGGAATTCTTACCTCCACATTGTTCCGAATAACCAATGCTCTTGGGGAAGATAATTTCTTTAATGATTCAAGTGCTTTTTCTGTTTTTCTATTCTGATAAAAAGTGATAAAGATGATAACAAAAACCCAGCTTAGTAATATGATTCCTTCTGTCCATTCAGCTAAAATAAAATAGACTGTGCCACAACCTAATAAAAGTAAAAACATAGGTTCTTTTACAACCTCTAATGCCAATTGGAATAGATTTCTTGATGAAGAAATGGTAAGTTCGTTATACCCGAAAGTATGAATTCGTTCTTCAACTTCTTGATTGGTTAATCCTTTTTGCTTTCTTGTGTCCATGAATTTACTTTGCATTTGGATATACAAAGTTCAACTTCCAACAGATTGGACAATTACAGATTTTTAACTAACAGTTTTAATAATGTTACCTACTTATCGAAGAGAGGTTTTTTTTCTAGATTTCCTTAAGTTGTTTATGAGATCCATCGCATCGAGGCATTCGGTTAGAAAGTCCACAAACACAATCATTTATTCCGATTCCTTTTAGGATTCGATCCATGTATTTTTCAATTCTTGTTTCTCTGGTTTTAGCATTTTTAGAATCGGAGAAATACAAATTATAGCCACGTTGACGTCCTGGAGTTAGTGCTAAAAAAGCTTCTTTGAACACCAAATCTTTTTCAAATTTCAACAGTAATTCATCCGGAAAATTTAACACATTTGATTTGTTGAGGTCTACTTTAAGTCCTGCTTTTTCAATTTCTATGGCTTCAAAAATGTAGGATTTAATTAATTTTTCATCTTCTAGGATTTCGCTTATCGAAGTAAATTTGAACATTCTGACTGATTGGGAGTTTTCACCCGGTTTATGTAATTTTTTTTCAGGATCTGCTAATAATACGCCTTTGAAAAAACTGATTGTTAGATAATCCTTAAATGCACCGATTAACACAAGGTTATTGGATTGGAACATATAACAGGGGACACCCCATTTCAATTCTTCATTTAAACCGCAATCTAGCAACATGGATTGAATTAATTCCATTTCAATTTTCCACTTTTTTGCGTTTGCAATATATTCTTCTACCGTTTTATAATTGGTCTTCATAGAGTTATTTTTTTCTTTATCGGGATCCAAATTTCTTCTTCTGAATCAATGGAGTCATTCTTATATTTTTCACCCAAAACTTCAAAATGCGGTCGATTATCTAAATCAAAGTCGGAATTAGGCAACCAGTTATTGAAAATATATTGAAATATTTGTGAATTGGAACTACTTCCTTGATACTCAAAAACGGCATACAATCCATTTGGGATAATAAAAGCGTCCATATCCTTAGGTATCAGATTAAAATCACTTACCTCAACAACGGCCCTTTTTTCAAATATATTGGTTGGCTTAAAATCAGAGAAATAAAGTGGGCTATATACTTGCAAAGATATTAACTCGTTAGACACGTTGTTCGTTATTTCTTTACGTCGGGGCATAAATTGTTTCCAAAGTTCAGGTGTTGTATTTTCTGCTAAACTCATTATTAGCTTGATGCCAATTACTTTTTTTTCTATTAATTGTTCAATTCTAGGAATCATTAGTATCAAAAGTTTCGTGTCACTGTTTGAAAAAACGAAAGTAGAAATAAAAACGATTTGCCTTACTAGTTATAAAACTTAATGGTCTGTTCTTATTGCGATTTATAACAAAGTTCATCGCCGTTTTTGAAGAAAAACTATCTTTGTAATATGGAACAACGTGAAGACAAATTGAAGGATATCATTTCTCATGCTAAGGAATATGGTTTTGTGTTTCCTTCATCTGAAATATATGATGGATTATCAGCAACTTATGATTACGGCCAATTGGGTGCAGAGCTCAAAAATAACATTAAATCATATTGGTGGAAATCAATGGTGCAAATGCATGAAAATATCGTTGGAATTGATGCCGCAATATTTATGCATCCTACTACGTGGAAAGCTTCAGGTCATGTGGACGCCTTCAATGATCCTTTAATTGATAATAAAGACTCAAAAAAGCGATATCGTGCTGATGTATTAATCGAAGATTATATTGAAAAGCAACGGCAAAAGATAGAGAAAGAGGTTGAAAAAGGAGTGAAACGATTCGGAGCTGATTTTGATGAAACCCAATTTCGGGCTACCAATCCGAATGTGTTGAGAAGTCAAGAAAAAATTGATCATGTTGAAAAACGAATGAAAGAAAGTTTGGAAGCAAATGACCTTGAAGGTGTGTATCAATTAATTGTAGATTTGGAAATTACTTGTCCAATTTCCGGCTCCAAAAATTGGACGGAAGTACGACAGTTTAACCTAATGTTTTCAACTGAATTAGGTTCTGTTTCAGGTGAAGCTGCGACTATCTATCTACGTCCTGAAACGGCGCAAGGAATTTTTGTGAACTTTTTAAATGTTCAAAAATCAGGTCGGATGAAAATTCCATTTGGTATTGCACAAATTGGAAAAGCCTTTAGAAATGAAATTGTTGCCCGACAATTTATTTTTAGAATGCGCGAGTTTGAACAAATGGAAATGCAATTTTTTGTAAGGCCAGGTGACGAAATGAAATGGTATAACTATTGGAAAGATTTCCGATTGAAATGGCATGCTGCATTGAATTTGGGAGGAGAAAAATACAGGTATCATGACCATTTAAAATTGGCGCATTATGCCAATGCTGCATGTGATATTGAATTTGATTTCCCAATGGGGTTCAAGGAATTGGAAGGGATACACTCCAGAACAGATTTTGATTTGAAACAACACGAGCAACATTCAGGTAAGAAACTGCAATATTTTGATCCTGAACTTAATCAGAGCTATGTGCCATATGTAATTGAAACATCAATTGGATTAGATCGCATGTTTTTAGCAGTGTTAAGTGCATCTTATAAAAATGAAACGTTAGAAGATAATTCTGAACGGGTTGTATTAAAAATTCCTGCAGCTCTCGCACCATACAAAGCATGTGTAATGCCATTAGTTAAGAAAGATGGGCTGCCTGAAAAAGCGCGTGAAATAATTCAAACCCTTCAACTGGATTTTATGGTTCAGTATGATGAAAAAGATTCAATAGGTAAACGTTATAGACGTCAAGACGCAATCGGAACACCTTATTCAATTACGGTTGATCATCAATCTTTAGAGGATAATATGGTTACTATACGTGATCGTGATACAATGGAACAACAACGCGTTTTAATAGCTGATCTCCCTGTAATTTTACATCAAAAGTGCAGTTGGTCAACATTGTTTAAATAATCAATGCTTGAAAATTGATGGGTCTATTCCCATTTCAATGTTCAACAAGAAATTATCAGTATCACCGATTAGATTGCCGGTTTTCTTTCCTCCACAAGAATATGAAGTACCTGAAAAGGTCTCTTTACCATTCAGCCATGTTTTTATTGTAATTGCTGTTCCTCCGGTGCACCCTTGATTATTATCTGATTCTTGTTGGTTTTTAATTCCGCAATTTAAAAAGGCTGTTTTGCATTGTTCCCATTTTAAATCAGATATTTCAATGGTGGTATCTTTTAAAATGGTTCCATAGGATTCCAATATATACTGAGCTTTTCCTTGCTTAATTTTCCAGGCATAACTTCGATGGTGTTCAGGAGGAACAGAAGCATCTTGATAACGATACTCTATTTGATCAATATTTCTGGGGATCGAAATAGTATTTTCTTTAGGTTTGGTGTACGAATGGTAAACTTTTAATTTTTTTATTCCTTTGGTCGTTTCAAATAGGGTAGGAATTGTTTGTTGTTTCCCTTTTGAAAAATAATAAACATCAAAATGCAAGTGGGCCCAAGAGGAATATCCGGTATTTCCTGAAAAGCCAATAAATTGTCCTTTGAAAATAGTATCACCAACGTTTACTTTAACTCCTTGATATAAAAGGTGCCAATAGGCAGCGTAGGTTCCATCACCATGTTTAATTATAATGTGATTTCCGAAGCTAAGATATTTTTTTTTGGGCCCTCCTTTTATGTTTGAATCTTCGGTTTTGTATACAATTCCTTCGCGAGCGGCATAAATTGGCGTTCCTTTTTTTGCTTTGAAATCCAATGCGTAATTTCCCTGGTGCGAATATTTACCATTATATCCTTGCATCACAACAGCTTTTTTTCCGGGTTCAAATGGAATTGAATAAATGTAATTTGTGTCAATGGATATTGAGCGGTTTTGAGTATGTATTGATTCTAAGGTGAGAAAAGAAACAAGAAAAAAAAGAGATTTCAACATCACAATCGATTCAATTTTTAGTATAACAAACTTAAGCTAATTTCTCATAAAAAAATACAATAGGTCTTATTTTATAAATTTGAATTTTGCTTACCAAAACTTAATAGCTTACATTTGTTCATGCACAATTTGAAAATAGTATTTTATATTTCGGTGGCTTGGATAGCATTTTCAGCATTTTCCACTAATGAAATAGAAAAAGGAATAGCAAGTTATTATGGAATGTCTTTTGAAGGTAGAAAGACTTCATCAGGTGAGATTTTACGAAATGAAAAATACACGGCCGCTCATAAAACGTTGAAGTTCGGAACCCTAGTGAAGGTGACAAATACAAAAAATGATTCGGTTGTAGTTGTAAAAATTAATGATCGCTTGCCCAAAAGTTCATCTCGCGTGATAGATTTAACTTTGGGAGCAGCCAAGAAATTGAATTTTATTCGTGCAGGGTTAACTTCTGTTACACTTGAAATAATTGAAAAAGATGAAAAAAAATAGCATAATCGTGGCATTATTTGCCCTTGCACTTACTTCGTGCTCAAAAGGAACCATTTCAACAGTAGTTGAGAAACCGGTAGTTACAACTCCTCAAAACCGAGATGTTTCCGGAGCAACTCTTTACGCTCAGGAATGTACTAAATGTCATGGATTTGAACCAAGAGAAAAATATACTGCCGAACAATGGAAGCGAATTGTTCCTGATATGGCAAGAAAAGCCGGGATTGACTCAAATCAAGAAGCAATTATTCTAAAATATGTATTAGAAGCAGCTAAACCTTAGTTTCTTGGATCGTCGATATTTTATAGGATTATCAGCTATGTCAGTTGCATTTGCTTCGGTTTCTCCGCTTCGTTCCCTTTTCGATGGGATTGATAGAGGTAGCGAAATTTTCCCCGCTTTGTTTGTTGGACATGGATCACCCATGAATGCCATTGAACAAAATGAGTTTACAAATCAATGGAAAAAAATCACATTGAATTTTGATAAACCTAAAGCCATCATTTGTATTTCCGCTCATTGGTTAACGCGTGGGACTTTCGTAACAGCAATGGAACATCCGAAGACCATTCACGATTTTGGTGGATTTCCACAAGCATTATTTGATGTACAATACCCTGCATCTGGTTCGCCTGATACAGCTCATTGGGCGCAAGAAGCGATAAAGAGTGCCCAAGTGCTTGAAAACGAAGATTGGGGATTGGATCATGGTACTTGGTCTATATTGCGAAATATGTATCCGAATGCAGATATTCCAGTGGTTCAGCTTAGTATTGATTACAGCAAGCCTTTGTCCTATCATTTTCAATTGGCACAGGAACTAAAAACATTAAGAAATAAAGGAGTTTTGATTGTTGGAAGTGGAAATATGGTTCATAATCTTGGTATGATTGCATGGGATAAAATTAATACCCCAGGTTTTGGATATGATTGGGCCCTAGAAATCGATCATATTTTTAAGGAGAAAATCATAAATCGAGATTTTCAATCCTTAATTGAATGGAACAAATTGCATAAACAAATTTCATTGGCAATTCCTACTCTAGATCATTATATTCCTCTAATATACGCTGCAGGACTTAGTGATAAGCGAGATGAAATTGCATTTTTTAATGATAAGGCAATTGCGGGATCCCTCACCATGACCTCAGTTCAATTTGGTATATGATTTTTTCAACTTTAAAAATTATTGATCTTTCTACGGTTTTGGCAGGTCCTTCTGTAGGTACTTTTTTTGCGGAATTAGGTGCAGAAGTAATAAAAATTGAAAGTCCTGAATATCCGGATGTTACGCGCTCATGGAAATTACCTTCGGAAAATCCTTCCTCCAACGTTAGTGCTTATTTTTCTTCTGTCAATTATTTAAAAAAGTATCTAACCCTAGATTTTAATGATGTTTCTCAACTTTCTGAACTGCACGATTTGATTTCTTTAGCTGATATTGTATTAATGAATTTCAAATCCTCAACGGAAAAAAAGTATGGATTGTCTCCGGAATGGTTACGGACTAAATACCCAAAATTAATTATCGGTAAAATAAGTGGGTTTGGAGAGGAGAGTGATCGAGTAGCATATGATTTGATCTTACAAGCTGAAACTGGTTTTATGTCCATGAATGGCACACCTGAATCTGGTCCTGTGAAAATGCCGGTAGCATTGATAGATGTTTTAGCTGCTCATCATTTGAAAGAAGGCTTGTTATTAGCGTTGATTAATAGAATGAATACTAATACGGGAAAATTTGTCGAGGTTTCTTTATATGATGCTGCAATTGCAAGTTTGGCGAATCAAGCCTCTAATTTTTTAATGGCAAATCAAGTCCCAAAACGAATGGGGAGCTTGCATCCAAATATAGCGCCTTATGGAGAGATTTTCAGAACCAAAGAAGGGGTTCAACTCACTTTGGCTATTGGAAGTGATGCTCATTTTCATAAATTATGTCAGATTTTATTATTAGGCGAATTGGTGAATGATGAACGATTTATCACCAATCAACAGCGTCTAAATCATCGGAAGGAATTGGCTGATATTTTGTCTGATAAATTAATATCCGAGGCAGCAGAAGAATTTTTAAATCGTTGTAATCAAATGCATATTCCAGCAGCCAGAATAAAAAATATTGAGGAAGTTTTTCAAGAGGGACAGGCACAAAAATTAGTTCGAGAAGAAGTGATCTCGAAAAAGGAAACGAAACGAGTGACATCAATAGCATTTAAATGGAAATAGAAATTCGTTCCCCAAAAACAGAATTAGAATGGGTGAATTATTATGATTTGCGTTATCGAATATTGCGTCAGCCTTGGAATCAACCAATAGGATCTGAAAAAAATGAGGGAGACAGTACGGGTATTCATTTGGCCTTGTTTGAATCCGGGATCATCAAAGCTGTGGCACGGCTAGATATTTCAGGAGAAAAAGTAAGTCAAGTTCGATTCGTTGCTGTTGAAGAAGCTTGTCAAGGAAAGGGGTTGGGTAAATTAGTCATGAATGAAGTAGAGAAAATTGCTATTTCAAGAGGTGATACTCTTCTTATCTTACATGCTCGAGAGGTGGCACTACCATTTTATACAAAACAGGGATATCAATTGATTGAAAAATCTCATTTACTCTTTGATAAAATTCAGCATTTTTTGATGCAAAAGGAGTTTTAACTTGTTTTAATTCGGCGGATTGCTTCTTTTGGATAAAATTATTTTTTAAAATCTAGAACTTTTCGGCGATTGTTTTGTTTGAGCATAGTTACAATGTGTCCTAACTAATAATGGCTGAATATAAAATTAAAGATTTAGAGGTGCTTTCGGGCGTAAAGGCTCATACGATTCGTATGTGGGAAAAGCGGTATAATTTACTGGCTCCAGATAGAACCGAAACGCAAATACGATTGTATACGGATGAAGATTTAGTCGTTCTTTTGAATGTTTGTTTGCTCTATAAACATGGTGTAAAGATTTCCCACATTGCAAATATGTCTTTTCCCCAGATTCAAGCAAAGGTATTGGAAATTCAACAGTATTTTAATCAGGGTGATAGTTCAGAACAGCTGATATTAGCCTTGTTAACTTTAGATGAGGCCCTGTTTCGAAATACTTTAGGATCCTTAATAAAGGAGGTTGGTTTAACTAAAACTTTCTTGGATCATCTAATTCCGTTTTTGGATAGGATAGGAATAATGTGGTTGGTTGGAACAATTAATCCTTCTCAGGAACATTTCATTTCAAATTTAATTCGACAAAAGATTATTGCTGAAATTGATAAAATGCCTATACCGGAAAATATGGAAAGTCCGGTTATGTTGTTTTTGCCGGAGCATGAATGGCATGAAATCAGTTTGCTTTTTTATCAATTTATTTTGCGAGAGAACCACTTACATACTGTATACTTGGGACAAAGTCTTCCGTATGATTCCTTGATTGAATGTGTACGCCAGTTAAAACCTCGGGCATTAGTTACGTCATGGTTGACAGCTGTGGAGGAGAATTTCATTGAAAACTATTTCAAGCAACTAAAAGAGGAAGTAGGAGTGATTCCAATACTCGCAGGAGGTTATCAAATTAAAATGAATAGTGAACGCATCCGTAATTGGATTGTGGAAATTGATAACGTAGAATCGTTAAGTTCACATTTTTCTTAAATTAATTTTCATTTTTCATTTTTGATTAAAATAAAATCATTATATTTGATTAAAATATAGTCAATTATTCTTTTTTATTAATTTTTAATCAATATGTCGCAATTAAAAATAGGGGATAGTGCTCCATCCTTTAAGGGAGTTGATCAGGATGGTAATCTCATCGAATTAGGACAATTTATGGGTCAAAAAGTAGTATTGTATTTTTATCCAAAGGATGATACTCCTGGTTGTACTGCTCAAGCATGTAACTTGAGAGATAATTTAGCAAGCTTGAAATCGCATGGAATTGAAGTGATTGGAGTGAGTATAGATTCAGTTAAAAGTCATACCAAGTTTGTAACGAAATTTGAATTGAATTTCCCATTAGTTTCCGATGAAAATAAAGAAATCGTGGAGGCTTATGGTGTATGGGGATTAAAGAAATTTATGGGGAAGGAATATATGGGAACCAACCGTACCACTTTTATTATTGACGAAAAGGGGATTGTTGAAGGAATCATTTCTAAACCTAAAACAAAGACTCATGCTGAAGAAATTTTGTCTTTATTAAAATTAAATTAGAAGAGCGTAAATAGTTTACGTTCTACCTCTAATACTTTTGTCTTGTTATTTATATAAAACCAAACGATATGTCAAAAAAAGAAGTAAATGTTGAAAAATTAAAAGCGTTACAGCTTACAATGGAGAAATTGGATAAAACCTTTGGAAAAGGGTCTGTAATGAAATTGGGAGATAGTCCTGTGGAAAAAGTAGAAGTAATTCCGACGGGTTCTGTATCTCTTGATTTAGCACTAGGAATTAACGGGTATCCGAAAGGGAGAGTTGTAGAGATTTATGGACCTGAGTCTTCAGGTAAAACAACGTTAGCCATTCATGCAATTGCGGAAGTGCAAAAACAAGGAGGTATTGCTGCGTTTATTGATGCAGAACATGCTTTTGATCAGTTTTACGCTCAAAAATTGGGTGTTGATGTGGCTAATTTATTAATTTCCCAGCCTGATAATGGCGAGCAAGCATTGGAAATTGCAGATAATTTGATTCGTTCGGGAGCAATTGATTTAATCGTTGTAGATTCTGTTGCAGCCCTCACCCCAAAAGCTGAAATTGAAGGGGAAATGGGTGATTCTCAAATGGGCTTGCAAGCGCGTTTGATGTCAAAGGCATTACGTAAACTAACGGGTTCAATAAATAAAGCGGGTTGCTGTTGTATTTTCATTAATCAATTACGTGATAAAATTGGTGTTATGTTTGGAAATCCTGAAACAACAACTGGTGGAAATGCATTAAAATTTTATTCTTCTGTGAGAATTGACATTCGAAAAGCTACTCAGATTAAAGATGGAGAAGAGATTATAGGGAATCGCGTAAAAGTAAAAGTGGTAAAAAATAAAGTAGCACCGCCATTTAGAAAAGCTGAGTTTGATATCCTTTATGGAGAGGGTATTTCCAAAATCGGTGAAGTAATTGATTTAGGTGTTGAATTGAATATTTTGAAGAAAAGTGGTTCATGGTTCTCTTATGGTGAAACTCGTTTGGGACAAGGTCGCGATTCTATTAAATCAATTTTAGCTGATAATCATGAATTATTAGATGAATTGGAAGGAAAGATAAAAAATGCTCTTGCTAAACCTGATGCTGCAGCATTGGTGTTACAAGACTAATGTATATCGTTTGGTTGAAACAGCGCGCTTCGGTGCGCTGTTTTGGTTTATAATTGAATGCTCGAAATTACATCAGGCAAATCGAAAATATTTTTTAAATGAATAGTTTGTAGTCCGGCGTTTTGAGCTCCAATAACATGTTGAATTGAATCATCGATAAATAACGTATTTTTTGGAGTTAACCGATTGATATCACATATTTCTTTAAAGGTAATCGGATCTGGTTTTCGCATTCCCAGTTGATGAGATAGGTGTACATTTTCAAAAAAATTATTCATAGGTAAGGTCGAAACTTTATTCCACTCTCTTTCCACAACTGAAAGGTGTAATTCGTTTGTATTACTTAACATAAATAAACGAGTTTTACCTTGAAGTTCCTTTAAAACGGAAACTGAATTAGGCTCAACCGAACCAATCATTGCATTCCATGCATGAACAACTTGATTCGGACTGATCGATTCATTAGTCAAGGGCAGTAACTTATTAATGAAGTGTGCTGTTGAAACTGAACCAATTTCATATTGCTGAAATAACTCAGCTTGTTCACTTTGAGAATATAGAGAAGCTGCATTGTTAAAACCAATCTTTTCAAATTCATTAATTGTTGCAACATAATCAATGTGGATAAAAACTCCTCCTAAATCAAATAGTATAGCTTCAATTTTTTCTGACATAATTTCATAAAAAAAGCCACTAATAAGTGGCTTTTCAAACTTACTAAATAAATTTTATTTGCTATTCAAAACAATGTTCAAATCAAAACTAACTACAGATTTTATCGTTTCTTCAGGTTTTTCTTCGTTAACTTTCATTCCTTCGATATTCAAAGATTTAAAATCAAGATCAAATTTCCCAGTAATGGAAGCTTTTTTACCGTCATTAGTTAATGTTACCGGAATATCTTGTTTCATCTCTTTACCCAAAACAGTAATAGTTGTAGCAAGCTTTCCATCTTTATATTCAGAAACTTTTACTGTAACTTCTGGGAATTTAGAAACATCAAAATAATCTTTGGCAGACAAGTGACCTTTGAGCATTTCTTTTTTGTCTGCTGGTAATTCTTTGTCTTCAACCTTGATTGAACTCATGTTTACTACAAATTCACCAGAAACATTTGATAATCCTTGTGCTGTAAGTGAACCTGATTTAAATTTCAAAGAACCAACATGGAAGTCTTCTTCCGATTTTGATCCTTTCCATTTCAAAGAAGATGCAGCAGTGTCAATAGTAAATGTTGCTGATGCAGCTGATTCGGTAGCATTTCCTGAGGCGTTATCCGAACCCTTTTCTCCTCCACAAGAGGAAATTAATAAAGACATAGCTGCGCTAACTAAAATAATTCCTTTTTTCATTTTATTTAATTTTTCATCAAAAATACAAACACAATTTTTAGTTTCAGAATTGAATGAATTAAATATTGTTAAGATTATTTTGATTTTCCTTTTATCAGTTTCATTTCATCTACTAAATGTTTGGCGCCTGCATATTTATCCATAACCCATAAAACATAGCGTATATCTACGACGACATTGCGGCAACGGTTTGGGTCAAACATATAATCGCTCATGGTACTTTCCCATGTTCTGTCAAAATTTAATCCCATTAAATGACCGTGCTTATCTAATACAGGTGATCCTGAATTCCCTCCTGTTGTATGATTTGAGCCAGTAAAACAAACCCACAATTCTCCATTTTGAGAATATTCACCATACTCTTTTGCTTTGTGCAAATCGAGCATTCTAGGGAGTAATTCAAAATCAGGATTGCCAGAATTATATTTCGCAATGATGCCGTCCAAGGTGGTATGTTCTGTATAAGCCATGCCATCCGCTGGATTAGATCCTTCTAGTTTTCCATACGATATGCGTAAGGTGCTATTAGCGTCAGGCCAATGCTTATCATTTGGAAACATAACTTTTTTTCCCTCAACAAACGTTTTTAATAAGTTCGTCATTTCGGAATTAAAAGCTTGAAAAGTCGGACTTGTTTCATTTCTAAATTTACTCATAAGTTTGGTGTAATGCATATAACCTGGGTCATTTTCCATCTTCAATTTACTTGAGTCGTTGAAGTCCGAAAGGAATGCGATGAATCGATCTTTATTAGTTAATACCGATTCGGTATAAATTACATCCGCGAGGCTTTTAATTTCTTGTTCAGTAAGTGAAACATTTCCGATGCGATTAAAATATTCAACGGTTAATAACTCAAAAATACGTTTATCAATTGTTTCATCATAATTTTTGAAGAATCCTTCTGCACTCGTTTTTAATTTTTCAATAACTGATTGCAATTCGTTTTTTTCCTTGTATTTGAGCTGATTGGTAAGTAAATCATTTAGTCCCCTTATTAATTTGAAATATTCAGGTCCATAAGAGAAATATTCAACACCCATTGCATATTGAAATTCCACATCAATTTTTGAATTGACCAGCGCATTCATTTTTGGAATTACATCTCCATATTTTACTTTCCAATCAGCATTTGAGTTTGCTTTTTCTTGGTATTTTTTTTCTCTTTCTAATTTAATGTTTACCGCATCTAATCGTTTTAACCCATCAATTTGACCAATCCATTTTTTCCAGGCATTTGCAATACTTGCTTGTTTAGCGGCATATTGAATGCGTGTTTTATCAGAACTTTTCATTCCGGCATCAATTACACCAAGGGATAGATCGCGCATTCGAATTCGAGCGGGTCTTTCTTTTTCAATGATAAATTTTAAATAAGAGGAGACAACGTGTTGTTCA
Organism: uncultured Lishizhenia sp.; assembly: GCA_964612725.1. GTDB lineage: Bacteria > Bacteroidota > Bacteroidia > Flavobacteriales_D > Crocinitomicaceae > UBA952. The sequence goes on from CAZTFG010000020.1 coordinate 20,767, forward strand.
GTGCTTCCAGGAAAGCCATATACCATAGTGAAGTCACCTTGTTTTCTATTTTTAAAGGAAATAGGTAAGAAATGAATGGGTACATATGGAACATTATCAATAGAATAAGGAGCTGGTTTATTATCCTTTCCGACATAAATTCTGAAAACAGAAAAATCTCCGGTATGTCTTGGCCAAACCCAATTATCCGTATCTCCCCCAAATTTACCAATAGAATTCGGCGGTGTGCCAACAAAACGAACGTCCAAAAACACTTCTTTTACCATCATGTAATAATCATTTCCATAGTTAAATGGCTTTATTTCTGCTTCGTAATGGGTTCCTGCCGTAGCTTTAGTGGTTAATTCTTTAATATAAGCTTGAACACTTGCTTCATCTGTTTTTCCTAATCCCTGAATTAATTTAGTAACATCTTCTATTCTAACAATTCTTACCGCAGTTAAGCCGGGATTGGATAATTCATCTTGTTTATTCTTAGCCCAAAATCCAAATTTTAAGTAATCATTTTCAATAGATGAATGAGACTGAATTTGGGAATATCCACAATGATGGTTTGTCAGCAATAGACCTTGATTGGATACAAGTTCAGCGGTGCAACCTCCTCCAAACTGAAGAATTGCATCTTTTATACTTGCTTTGTTTACATTGTAAATATCTTGTGCGGATAACTTCATTCCTTTAGCTTTCATGTCTGATTCGAAAGCTGAAATTAAGGAAGGAATTAACATGCCTTCATCAGCAAATAGTTGGGATGTAAAAACTAATAGGAAGGTAAAGTACAAAAATATTTTTTTCATGTGTTAAATTTAGTGGATACGAATTTACGATTTTAAGCAATAAAAAAAGATTTCAAATAGGGGATTGAAATCAAATTTCTACTTTTGTTTTTAAATTAACGAACATGGAGGTTTTTAAATTTGGTGGTGCGTCAGTTAAGGATGCTTCTGCAGTAAAAAACGTAGGATCCATACTTTCTAGGTATGAAGGACAGAAATTAGTTGTTGTAGTTTCGGCAATGGGGAAAACGACAAATAAATTGGAGGAGGTTGTAGAGGCTAAAAAAAATGGCAATTTAGGATTGTATACCTCCTTACTAACTGAACTCACTTCATTTCATTATGCTATATTAGGTGAACTATTTCAAGAAAAACACTTTAAAATATACGCAGAAGTTGAATCAATTTTTGAGCAATTACAGGATCGTTTTCATCAACCATTTCCTGAGAATTATTCATTTGAATATGATCAAGTGGTGTCATTAGGCGAATTAATTTCTTCAAAAATTGTTGCGGCTTATTTATTTGAAAAAGGGCTATCATCAGGATGGATAGATGCTCGACAATTGGTTCGGACTGATAATCAATTCCAAGAAGGAAAAGTAGATTGGGTAAAAACGGAAGAATTAATGCAAAATCAAATACTTCCTGTTATTATGAATACAGATATTCTTATCACACAAGGATTTGTAGGTCATACACCAGAAGGGTTTACTACTACTCTGGGCAGAGAAGGGTCAGATTATTCCGCGGCTATTTTTGCATATTGTTTGAATGCTAAAAAAGTTACTATTTGGAAAGATGTACCGGGTATGTTAAATGCGGATCCAAAGTATTTTGAAAACACAATCAAATTGGATCAGATTTCATTCAAAGAAGCCATTGAACTTTCTTATTACGGAGCATCTGTTATTCATCCTAAAACGATAAAACCATTGCAAAATAAAGGGATTCCTCTTTTTGTGAAGTCATTTATTGATCCTGATGAACCGGGTTCAATTATTCAAGAATCAACGGATAAAGATAACTTAGTCCCTTCCTTTATTGTCAAAAAAGACCAAGTACTTTATTCGATACGTCCAGTTGATTTTTCGTTTATTGCAGAGGATAAATTGAGTGATATATTTAATCGATTAGCTCAACAAAAGGTGAAAATTAATCTGATGCAAAATTCAGCGCTTAGTTTTTCCTTTCTCCTTGATCGAAAATTAGCAAATTCAGAAATGATGACTAAGTTATTGGGTGATTCTTACAAAGTTTGGTATAATGATGAACTAGAATTAGTTACCATTCGACATTATGATCAAGAAACAATTAATTTGGTAACCAAGGGTAAATCAATTATTTTGGAGCAAAAGACAAGACAGACCATTCGACTTGTATTAAAATAACAATAAGATGAAATTATTATCCGAAATTACCCAAGCTCAGAATTTACTGATCACTGGAGTAACCTCACCAAGTTTGGAAGCAAAATTTGCTGAAATGGGTGTGGTTTCAGGAAAAGAAATTCGTTGGTTATTCAGTGCTCCTTTCTCCGATCCAATTGCCATTGAAATTGATGATTACATTTTGTCTATGCGTTTAGCTGAAGCAAAATACGTGGAAGTCAAGGAGATTTAACTGGAAGAAAATCAACATAATAGATGAATTGACTAGCTTTTTTGTAACCTTGGCTCGATATGTGTCGTAAGACTTGCCAAATAACAAAAAATGAAAGCAAATTTCCAGCATTTAAATAAAAATTCAGTAGGTGTAGCTAAGGAAAAATTAATGCAACATCGTTCAATGGGTACAAAATCAAATTTATCTATTTTCCAAGTGGCTCATTTAATGGATGCGCTTAAAAGCAATTCTGATTCAGAAAAAAATCAACTTCCATCTTTGTTTTTCAGCGTTGGGTTAAATTAATAATCTGCTCTCGTCCAAATTTTCATTCTTTTTATTAATTTTGTTTTACTGATGCAACTTTTTTTATGAATTAGTTGTCAAGTATTTACCAAATTAAATTTTTAAGTTTTGAAAAAAATAATATTACTTCCTTTCTTATTCTTCTTTTGTTCTTTCCACGTATTTTATTCGCAGAGTATAGCTGTAAATACGGCTCAAACACCCACACAGTTGGTGAATAATGTTTTGCTTGGTTTTGGAGTAACTGCTTTTAATATTACAATAAACGGAAGTCCGTTAAATGCAAACACACCGGTAAGTAACGTTACTTCTTTTACTAATGCCAATCCAGCGTTTCCTTTTTCAGCAGGAATGTTGTTAACTACTGGTAATGGTGTCGGAGCTCAGGGGCCAAATAACGCAACAAGCTTCACGAATAATACTCCGGCAACCCCCAACGTTGGGACTGATCCAGAGTTGAATGCTCTAGCGAACGGCACAGTTACAAATGGTGTGGTTCTTGAATTTGATTTTATTCCTTCAGGAGACACAATGAGTTTCCGATATATTTTTGGTTCAGATGAATATCCAGAATTTTCTCCTTCCACATTTAATGATGCCTTTGGTTTGTTTTTATGGGGTCCAGGAATAACAGGGCCGTATGCTTTAGCAGGTTATCCAGCGGGAGGCGCAAATATTGCAGTAATTCCAGGAGGTACACCGGTTACCATTAACAACGTTGGTGATGCTTCTAACACAGCCTATTATGTTTTTAATGAATCTTCATCAACATTGACTTACGGAGATGCAATTCAATATGATGGGACTACGGTTGTTTTAAATGCTGCGGCAAGCGTTCAGTGTAACCAAACGTATCATATCAAATTAGCTATTTCAAATGTAGGTGATCAAGCTTATGATTCTGGTGTTTTTCTCGAGGCTGGAAGTTTTGTATCGGATGCTGTTGCTGTAACAGTTGCAACTGTCTCTGGGGACACGACTATTGTAGAAGGTTGTACCGATGCTAATTTTATCTTCACCCGTCCTGAAACTCAACTTGATGATACTTTAGTTATCAATTATACAATTACAGGAGATGCCATTGAAGGGACGGATTATAATAGTTTGATCAATCCAATTACATTCTTGCCTGGTGAAGACTCTGTAGTAATTAATTTATCTCCAATTCAAGACGGTTTGTCCGAAGGGTTTGAGTCGGTTATCATTACGGTTGAAATTATAAATCCTTGTAACGATACAATCTTCTCTTCTGGGACTATTTATATTGGGGATGGTCCAATTATAAATATTTCAGAAACGGATCCGCTTGTGCTTTGTGCAACAGATAGCATACCTTTGAGCGCTTCTGCCTCTGGTGGGTATGCTCCATATACTTATGAATGGACAACCCTTTCCGGTGCTCCTATAGGTACGGGAGATACGATTACCGGAAGTATTTCCTCAAATGGTGTAATTCAGTATATTGTTACAGCAACTGACAACTGCAACTTCTCGAATGTTGATACAGTCTCGTTGACTATGAACCAATCCTTAGCGGTCGATACAATGGGTACAGAACCTTCTAGTTGTCAACCAACAGGGGTAGTGTGGGGCTTAGCTACGGGTATTACAGGAGTTCCAGCATACAATTGGACTGGACCTGGAGCAAATAGCACGAACTTCATTGATGCTTCGGTATGGGAGAATATTCCTTCAGGTTGGTACTATTTTACTGTAACTGATAATGTATGTACTGCCTCAGATAGTGTATTCGTTGATTTATTGGATCCACCTCTTGCTAGTTTTTCTGTTACTCCTTTAAGTGGCTGTGCTCCAATGGAAGTTTCGATTACAAATACAAGCCAAAATGGAACAAATTATTTATGGAATTTAGGTGATGGTAGTACCAATACTACTGCTGACTTATCTGGATTTACACATACTTATACAGATACTATGTCCAATCAAGCTTATATTATACAGTTAATCGTTCAACAAGGACCTTTCTGTAGTGATACAGCTGTTGTAGGAGTAATTACCTCGGTTTGTGGATGTATGAATCCTGCTGCGGATAATTATAATCCAAATGCAACCGTAGATGATGGAAGTTGTTTGTTTCCAGATCCAATTATCACCGCTCCAAATGTACTAACGCCTAACGATGATGGCATTAATGACCAGTTTACTTTGGATTGGTTGAATTTAACTTCATTAAGATTGATTATTTTAAATCGTTGGGGAAATACACTGTACGATCAAACAAGCACCGACTTAATGAATATGATGCCTAGTTGGGATGGTGGAAATGCAACAGACGGCGTATATTTTTACCGATATGAAGGAATTGGTGTAGCTGGACAAGAATTAGATGGTCATGGATTTTTACATCTAATTAGAGACTAAGTCCACCAGTTACTATAGAATTAACATCTAATTGAAAAAGGAATCACATGTATTGTGGTTCCTTTTTCGTTTTAACACCTTGTTATAATTTCAACTTCCTATTTTTCAAGGGGATTTCAATCTTGAAAAATTATTTTGGTACTTTAACATACAAAATAAGATACTTGATTTATTCCGCTTGTATAGTGAATTTCTTATAAATCCAGACCATTGCTTGACAGGATAAGCATTCGGATATTTAAAAGAAACTCATCTACAACCATGATAACATTTAATGAATCAAAGGCAATATAACTGTTGATTAGAGTCAGTAAAAGAATATTATCTAGCTGAATTAACTGAATGATTTATAGGTCTATTTTTAGACCGTTTTCTTAATGGTAACCGCTAATAATTTATTCCAGTATTTACCGGTAATAAATAATTGATTCTCTGTTTTATTGTAAGCGATTCCATTAAGAACCTCACCACGTCCACGATATTTTGTGGAAATTTCCCCAGCATTAATAAGGGCAATTACCGCTCCAGAATTCGGATTGATCACAGCAATTAGATCCGTTGTATAAACATTGGCATAAATTAAGCCATCAATGTATTCTAGTTCATTTAATTGAGTAATAGGTCCATCATTGGTGTAGGCTTCAATTGTTTTAACTACCTCAAAAGTTGTTGGGTTTCTAAAAACAAGTTGTTCTGAACCGTTTGACATAATAAGGTATTTGCCGTTATTACAAAGTCCCCATCCTTCTCCATTGTATTTATATTCCTTGCTAAATACAGTAAGACTTTTTGCATCATAGGTTAAACACTTCTGGTTTTTATATGTCAATTGATATAAGGTATCTCTCAGAATCGTAATTCCTTCTCCAAAATGTGTAGCGTCTAATCCCATTTTTTTAATCAGTTTCCCCGTTGATTTATCAACTTGTGCGACAAGCGTTTGCCCATTGCTTCCTGGATCACCCGTGCCTTCAAATAACATTTCATTATAGAATTCTAATCCTTGTGTATAGCTTGAATCTCTATGTGGGAATTCACCAGTGACATCAAGCCGCCACGTTTCTGGTTTCTTGTCATTCAAAATTCGAACTAATCGTTCATCATTTTCTGTGGTGTTATCTGATAGAGTAGCGATTACGGTTAGTTTTTTAGTTCCTAGTGTGAGGCCTTTTGTTTTTAAAACATGAGTGATTTTCTTTTTGGGGCTATCCCATTTTTGTAGGATACTATCATTCAGTTTTAATTCTACTTTGATTACCTCAGAATTATTGATACTGATATCTAATTTGGCTTCTTTGTTAGTTATAATAGCCAGATTTTCATCAAATTGAAAAGAAGCTGCGATAGAATCAGTATTGCTAGATTGATTATCACTAAAAAGCTTATAAATAAACCCACCAACAAAAGCTAATAAAAGGAAAATGACTACTGTTTTTTTCATATCGATTAAATGTATGATTTTAGTTCTTTAGCACTAATTGAATTATGAGAAGAGGATGAAATTATATTGCCATTAATTAATAAAATCACTTGTGGAGATTGATGTTCCACTAGTAAGATTTTTGCAATTTCATTCGACAGATTTCTATATGCAATTAGATCCAGGTAAAATAAATGTACTTGTTCATCAGGCAACCATTCCCTTTCAAATCGAGCAAGTGCCATGGAAGAAATACTACACCTTGTGCTGTGTTTGAATATAATTACTGGTTTTTGATAACTCTTTTCAATAATCTCCTGAACGGAATTTTCTTCGTTGAGTTGAACCCACGGAAATTCGCTTTTATTTGAAAACCAGCTCATTATAGCCCAGAGGTAAATTGTTTTAAAAATCGGACGTCATTTTCTGAATACAAGCGTAGATCGTTCACTTTGTATTTGAGTTGGGCAATTCGTTCAATACCCATTCCAAAGGCATATCCGGTGTATGTATTTGAATCGATACCGCAAGCATCTAAGACATTTGGATCAACCATCCCACAACCAAGAATTTCAAGCCAACCGGTATTTTTGCATACATTGCACCCTTTACTATTGCAAATAGTACATGAAATATCTACTTCAGCACTAGGTTCGGTAAAAGGAAAATAAGATGGTCTTAATCGAATTTGTGCTTTTTCGCCAAAAAGTTCCTTAGCAAAATACAATAACGTTTGTTTCAAATCAGCAAATGAAACACCTTTATCAATATATAGACCTTCTACCTGATGAAAAAAACAATGCGCCCGTGCGGAAATAGCTTCATTTCGGTATACTCTTCCCGGAGAAATGGTTCTTATTGGTGGGGTTGAGTTTTCCATAACGCGCACTTGAACCGAGCTAGTATGCGTTCTTAGGGCGATATCATTTTTTTCGATGAAAAAAGTATCCTGCATGTCTCTAGCCGGATGCTCCGGTGGAAAATTCAAGGCAGAAAAGTTATGCCAATCGTCTTCAATTTCCGGTCCTTCTGAAACACTAAACCCAATGCGATTAAAAATATCAATAATTTCATTTCTTACTAAAGATAAGGGGTGTCTAGAACCGATTGATTCATCTTCAGAAGGGCGTGATAAATCGAGTTCCTTACCTTGTTCCTCTTGATTTTCAACCAATTCTTTTTGCTGATTGAATTTATTTTCTGCCAGTTCTTTTATTGAGTTTATTTGTTGTCCCACATTTCTTTTCTGATCGGCAGGCACATCTTTTAATTGAGCATACAAGTTCTTTATTACACCTTTTGATCCTAAAAAATGAATTCTAAAGTTTTCAAGATTTGTAGCATTTGTGACATCAAATTCATTGATGGTCAAAGCAATTTTTTCAATATTATCCAACATAATTATTACTTAGTGTAACTTTTTAAGGTTCTCATCTGTTTCAATAACGAGGTCATACAAAGGTAGAATAATTGCTTGAAAATATGTACACAAAAGTTTTTCGAAAAGGGCTTAATCTTGGTTTCCTTTTATTTGTAGTTTCAATAATGGCTGCTTGTGTTAAAATTGAACCAACCATAGCAGTTATTTATATTAGAAATGCAAATGGTACTTTGGCTCAAGGTGCTCAGGTAAGATTATATGGTCAGCCTGTTTCCGGGTCAACATCGAATGCAAATCAAACACTTCGTATTGACTTGATAAAACAAACTGATAATGAAGGCAAGGCATATTTTGATTTATCCGATTTTTATAAGGCTGGTCAAACAGGAATGGCAATTTTAAATGTTGATGCCCAAGCCGGTGGACAAGTCTCTTCTGGTTACATTCAAATTATTGAACAAGAATCAAATGAAGAAACATTCTTTTTACAATAATATCCTCGCTAATCAGGTCTATTTTTCGAAAATAGCGCTGAATTTTTTATGTTTTTTCAAATAAAATTGTACTTTTATACACCGAATAAATAAAATATGGCAAAAAAATTACTTTTAATTCTTCCTTTAGCGCTGATTTTATTTGGTTTCTCTTCATGTGAGCCGAAAGATCCTGCTATTTTGAAAGTTTTTGTACGATCATCTACTAATCAATTAATTAACGGAGCGAAAGTTATTATTGTTGGTGATCAACAATCGAATCCAGCTTCTCAAGATTTTGTAGACACCTCTTATACCAACTCATCTGGGTTCACGGTTATTGATATGGATCAGTATTTTGATAAGTACCGTTCTGGAGATGAAAACACAACAGGTTATTTTGATATTATTGTAAAATACAACAATAAAGTAGGGACGGGGTATACAAGATGTAGAATACACACTACCTCCGTTGAAACAGTTTATTTACCTAATTAAAATTTAATTCATGAATAAAATAATTTTCTTTTCAGCTTTGTTTATCGTTGCTACAGTTGCCGTTTCGGGTTGTAGAAAAAAGAAAGATACCATCGCTAATATTTATGTGAAAGACGACAACAACTTATTGGTAGATCAAGCAATGGTAGTTCTTTACGGGACAAATACCGCTGGAACGCCCCAACAAGTTGCCGTTTTTGATACTGCTTACACGAATGTGGAAGGAATGGCAACATTCAACTACAATGATATTTATCAATTAGGTCAAGCCGGAGTTGCTGTGTTAGATATTAAAGCTCAAAAATTAAATAAAATTGGCCAGGGTATAATAAAGATTGAAGCAGAAACAACTAATGAGGAAACTGTTTTCATTCAACCTTAATACTTTTGTGTGTAAAAAGTTGATCCTTGTCTTTCATTAGGCAGGGATTTTTTTTTGTAAATTGCAATTGGTTGGATTAACCCCCCTAAAATTAAATTTTTCACGTTTGAATAAATAAACTCAAGTATATGAAACTATTATTACTAATACTTTTAAGTTGGCCTATCCTGTTTTTTGCCCAAGCTTCAGATTCAAGAACAAAAAAATACTGGGAAAATAGTTCTCACCTGAATGCCAAGGATATGATTGTTACCTTGGATAAAGGTTTTGCTGTTGCTGGTAGTGCGGATATCTTTTTTGGACCGACATACATTGGGGGAATTGTTTGCTATAGTGACTCATCCGGAAATAACCATTGGGAAAAGATTTATACTTCATTCGGTGATGCTTTTTCCTTTGAGTCAATTATTCAGTTACCTGATTCTAGTTTTATCGCCGGAGGAACAATGTTTAATCCAATAACGAATCGTTATGGAGCAGCATTACTAAAACTAGATATCCAAGGTAATGAACAATGGAAAAAGTCAATTGATGATAGTACAGGAGCTGAAATGTCGATTCTTGACCTTGACGTTTTGTCAGATAGCACATTTATGCTGACCGGAACAAAAACCTCCATTGAGGACGGCTCATTTATTATGTTAATGGATACATCAGGTAATATCCTATGGAAAAAGTCCTTTGAAGTTTTTGGACCCAATGATTTGTCTATTCAAGCGATTCATTCCTTACCCAATGGGAATTCATTCTTTTCTGGGGGAATTCAGATAAGCGAAAAGGATTACTTAGGTGTTTTGGGTTGTATTGATAGCATTGGAAATATTGTTTGGTCTGTTCAGGGGTCACAGCCCAATTCCTTTTATACGGAT